>JBCBQE010000561.1:0-4913 GCA_039820385.1 Cyanobacteria bacterium J06635_10 | reverse complement strand
CACCGGCCCAGTTTATGGAGACTTTTCTCGTACTATTACCCCACCAGGAAGAAAACCCGCAATTATTCCTTCGGCTTTCTTTAAAGTTGTTTGCTTCGTAAATAAAGACAGTAATGAACTTGATGTTCGTGCTTTTCTGATGTTCCAGGATGAGGAAGCTTTACGGGATAAGCAAGGTAATAAATTGTTTAATTTTCAAACCTATCAGGTGACAATTACTGAGATTGAAAGATTAACGGGTTTGGAATTTGATGATGAGATTTACGAAAAAAATCCTTTGTTATTTAACGAAAACTCCGAAAAGCAAGAAGAACTTCATATAGAACAATTTCCCGAAAGGATTGAAGTTGATGCACCCGCTGAAATGATTGCAGCAGGTGAAACAAGAGATGCGATCGCCATAGATAATGCTGCCATTTTTATTGCTGCTGCCATGGTGAATCCATCGGGAGATGAACGAGCATCGGAATGGGTTTCTGTAATAAATCTTTCCTCGGAGCCAGTTAATTTAGAAGGTTGGACATTATCGGATACGAAACATAAGCCATTGCAGCTAAATTCGATTTTGAAAGAGCAACAGCGAATTTTACAACCAGGGGAAGCAGTGAGGATACAGCCATTAAGCCCGATGAGATTATCGAATAATGGTGGAGTGATTAGTTTGTACAGTAAACCTCAATCTAATCAAGGTAAAGGGAGAAGGATCGATAGAGTTCGATATACCGCCAGAGATGCTGAGCTCGAAGATGTTGTAGTGGGATTTTTGAGACGGGGTTGATGAGAGATTAGGTTAGAAGTCATTAATTTGATGATTTTTTCACATCCGCTCGGGGTTGCAAACCCCGAGCTAATAGCAAAAGTCCTATGAATAGGACTGAAATACAATAATCTTGTTCATTTATTCCGACAACTTGTAGAGACGTAGCAGTGCTACGTCTCCCGACGTTTTGGAGAAAACGAACAAGTCAAAATTAATAGGACAAATCAACCTAAAAAGAACAACCCCGATAAAGCAAAATTTACCGAAAAATACAATAAATATGTAATTTAAACTACTTGTTATTTTCGTATTTGCTATTTACTATATACTCCCTACAGCTAATCAAATCGTCTTATCTGCTGCGCATAATTAGCAAATCCCTAGAAATAGATATATATAGCAGAATAGCGTAGGTTGGGTTGAGGGACGAAACCCAACATTATGAAGACTTTGTTGGGTTATGCCTTACGGCACGCTACGCATTCACGTAGTGTAGGGAAGCTCACACTATCGTTTAACCCAACCTAGAATTCTTCTTAACTGAACCGTATTGGGATAGGAGTGAATGATAGTTACTATCTTTTACTCTTTGGAGAACATCGCAATTGTTAATTCTTTATACTTTGATTGTTGCTTTGATTAATCCTTCTGAAAACAGCAATCAGAGAAAATAAAATTTTGTAAAATAAAGCGATGAGTAATATTGAGGAATTACACCTAAAAGCACGCGGGAAAACTCACGCCCCGCATATTTATATCGGGGCGGAAATTTGACACGTGCAATTTTAATTGCCGTGACGTGATATTATTAGATTATGGCGTTTAAGCCGAATTTTTTGTCCATAATCCACGGTTGAAAGTACTGGGATATTTTTTGGACTAAGTATCAGGAAAGTTTCTATGTAGGGGTATCCCAAGGACGGAGCCGTTCTCCGCAGGAGACATAGAAGTGTTGAATTAAACTGCGAAACGAGTAAGCGAGTCTGAAAGTCCGAATCGCGGATTGTCGGCAGAGCGGTTCTCCTGAAAGCTAGAAAAGTATAGCCAGATAGCTGTTTTATGCAAATAGAACCGGGTGACAAGCTATGCCCAACTTCTAGCCAGAACCCCCGTCTATGCGCGAGCGGGGAGTGGCTCAGAAAGTCATAATCACCTATTTTAATAAATTTGAATTAGCAAAACTAGTTGATTTTAAGTTGAATGAAAATTTAGATGCTATAGCAGGTGGAGATAATTTTGAGCAGATTGTTTTTAATTTAATTGGCTGGGCCCAGAGACAAGGTAAGTTACAGGAATTAATTGAAGCTTTATGTCAAGAAAGACCTCAAGTTGAAGAGTTCAAAAAGATAAGAGAAATATGGCAGATACAACAGCCAATTATTACTCCAGAGGAAGCCGAAAGAAGAAAGCAGCAATTTAACCGCAGACGGTTTTTACAGTTAGCTGGTTTAGGAGGTGGTAGTTTGGCGATCGCCGTAGTAGGTCGTAGTTTTTTTAATACTACGCCGAAGGAAAATGATAACATACTCATTTCCCATACCCCTCCATCCACCCCTGAGATTACTTCCTCCACCCCTAAGCCTATTTCTCTAGAGAAATTTAAGTTTGAAGTAGTCACAGTAAATTCCCAAGGAAAAATTATCAATGAAAACCCCAATGAAGCCAAATTTTTTAAGGAAGACTTAGGTAATGGTGTAATTCTAGAAATGGTTTCCATTCCTGGCGGTAATTTCATCATGGGTTCGCCACTAGGGGAAAAGGGAAGAGATAAAGATGAAAGTCCACAGCACACAGTAAATGTGCCTGCTTTTTTTATGGGTAAGTTTCAAGTCACGCAAGAACAGTATCAGCAAGTAATGGCTAAAAATCCATCCTATTTCAATGGAGATAAACGCCCCGTACAAAAGGTTTCCTGGAATGATGCAGTGGAATTTTGTAAAAAGTTGAGTAAAAAAACAGGACGTACCTATCGCTTACCCAGCGAAGCAGAATGGGAATATGCTTGTCGTGCAGGTACAACTACACCGTTTCACTTTGGACAAACGATTACTGGTGAGTTAGCAAATTATAATGCCAGCAGAACCTATGCTTTAGAACCAAAAAAAGAATACAGAAAACAAACTACCCCAGTAGGACAATTCCCACCTAACGCTTTTGGTTTATACGATATGCACGGGAATCTGTGGGAATGGTGTGAAGATACCCGGCACAAAAACTATAATGGCGCGCCTAAAGATGGCAGCGCATGGATTGGTAATGATAATCGTTATCGCATAATACGCGGTGGTGCGTGGGGCAGCAATCCTGATTATTGCCGTTCTGCTGGCCGCAACTTCGGCTACCCGAACGTCGTTGGCGGCTCTTTCGGGCTGCGGGTGGTGTGCGGTGTTGCGCCGAGGACTTAATATTAGCCCTTTATACTCTAGCCCTTTTGCCCTTTGCTTTTTTATTCTTTACCCTCTTTTAGCGTAGCGTTAAAAAATTTTTTTCAGAAATATAAATGCCAATAGTAAATTCCCAATGACACAGACAAAAGCCATCACAGACGCGATCGCTACTCTAACGGATGTAGAAAACCGCTTTAAGTTTGTCCGCATTGAAGACGAGCAGTTTTTCTCGGAGTGGTGCGAGGAATTACCAAATCTCAGCGAAACGGAAACAGAAAACCTTGATGTGCTGCGACGTAGATATATTTATCATCGAACTAATGGGAATTTACTGGAGGGAACGGTTATGCTGTTGCTGGTTTCCCCATTACTTGCACTAGCTGGGTTTTACGATCCTCCCTTCCGCATCAAGGCAGAAGAATCAGTTAATTTGGTGGTGGATGATGGTGAAGAAATTTTGCGGGGAAGAATTGATGTGCTGGTGTTACAAGATAAGTTGTGGGTAATGGTACTGGAATCAAAAAAGACTACTTTGTCAGTTTGGTCTGCTGTACCGCAAGCTTTGGCTTATCTGATGGCAAATCCTAACCCCAATTTACCTGTATATGGGATGGTGACCAATGGGGACGATATTTTATTTATCAAGGTAATACAAGGAGATACCCCGCAGTACAATTTGTCACGGGTGTTTGCTCCGTTTACTTCTGCGAAAGAACTTTACATTGTTTTACAAATTCTGAAGAAATTTGGTCAGTTAGTTACTTCTGTGAATTAATCTGAAATACAAACTTAACCTTTCTTCTCCACCTTCCAGACTTTATGAGCTTTACCTAATTCCTCACTCAAACTTTGATGAATATGACCATTAGTAGCTAAAATTCTTCCCGAATCTATATTGAAATCTGTACCATCATATGCTGTAACTTTACCTCCAGCTTCCCGCAGTAAAATCACCCCAGCAGTAATATCCCACGGTGAAAGACCTCTTTCCCAATAGCCATCCAAACGTCCGCAAGCAACATGAGCTAAATCCAGAGCAGCGGAACCACCGCGTCTTACTCCTTGAGTCAAATGAGTAAGATGACAAAACTCAGTATAGTTGTTATCGTCAGTTTCCCGACGGTCGTAAGCGAAACCAGTAACTAATAAACTTTTATTTAATTCAGAAGCCTTAGAAACATTTATAGAACGACGATTACACGTTGCTCCCAACCCTTGAGCGGCACGGTATAATTCGTTGTGAGATGGGTCGTAGATTACACCAACTTGTGGAACTCCGTTAATTAGCAGCCCAATCGAAACCGAAAAAAACGGATATTGGTGAGCAAAATTAGTAGTACCATCCAAGGGATCGATAGCCCAAAGATATTCTTGATTTTGATTACCTAACTTACCAGATTCTTCAGCCAGAATAGCGTGTTCGGGAAAATGGCGGCGTAAAGTTTCTAAAACCACAGCTTCGGAAGCCTTATCGGCTGCTGTAACTAAATCACCAGGACGTTTTTCCGCAGTTTTATCTTCTACCTTACCCAAATAACCTTGTAAAACAGCACCAGCAGAAAGGGCTGCTTCTGTCGCAATATCTAGAAAAATTTGTAAATTCATTGGTTGATGGTTGATAGTTGATAGTTGTTGGTTGATAGTTGATAGTTGTTAGTTGATGGTTGATGGTTGATAGTTGATAAAAAAATGGCGTTGCACAATCGTAATATGAAATTATGATTTCACATTGCAGGAGACGTAACACTGTTACGTCTCTACACAGG
>JBCBQE010000560.1:0-4920 GCA_039820385.1 Cyanobacteria bacterium J06635_10 | reverse complement strand
CCCAACCATTGTTCGTTTAATGTTTGTGGAATTTTCACGTCCCCATGCCAAACTATAGGTATTGTTGGAAAAACTGCGTCTAACTCTTCTCGCAAATAATCAGCCGTACCACCACAGATAATTAATTCATCCAATTCATTGTTATTCGGCAGTACCTCTTTTAACCAATTCACAAGCGCAATCGCATATTCCGCTCTAGACGAATTTAAAACAGATATAATCTTTTCAATTTCAGCATCCTGAAGATTACCAGAACTACATAGATGGCAAAAATCTTGTGTTTTCGGTTCATCACCAGCAGCGACAATCGCTTCAATTAACTCTCCAGCTTCTAAGCCTGATGTACCTTCGATAACTTTTTCTACCATCTTCGCCATACCCAATTTCGCAGTTTTACCCCGATTCAAAATACCGCGCCGAGATATGATTGCAGAGGCATTACGATAACCCAACATCACTAAACCAATGACTTTCCGTCTTATTGCTTCACCCGTATTTTTGCAATACATCGCATAAATTCCCCCACTTTCGGGAAAACACTCGTAACCAAGTAAGTTGGCATTTATCTTTCCTGTTGGTGTTTCAAATTCTGCTAAAGCTTCCTTGAGCATAGGTTTGAGTAATGCCGAATCTTCAAATTCCCCTGGTGGCAAAAGCAATGCTAATGAAATGTCAAAGGATTCAGGTAACTTAAATTTCTGTTTTATCACCCACACCGCAGCCAGAGTTTTAAACAAGGCAAGTTCATATTTACGAGGTTTGTTAGAGTCGATGCCCGGTATTATCCGGGGCACCTCTCCTTCAGAACCGTGCGTGCAGCTTTCACCGCACACGGCTCCTAGATGTTCTTAATCGGTTTTGGATTTGTTAGGAGACTTAAAGTACCAAGTCATCTTAGAAAAATCCTTGACCTTTTTGCCCATGTGCTTATATTGGTGACACGATTGGTGGATAACCTCAAGATTTTTCAATTTCCAGTTGTCGTGATTACCATCTATATGATGTAGGTGAATGTCCTCTCCGGGGAGAAACATCATTCCACATTCAGCACACGTATGGTTTTGCTTTTTGAGAAGCTTGGCGGAAGTTCCATCGTATAGTTTTGATTCCCGTTGACTCCAGTAAGTTATATCGCCGTCGAAAGGTGATTTATTTCCTTTGACGTTGATAAACCTGTTTTCGGAGTATTTGACCGTTGGAAAAGCTTTCTTCACTAATGATTCGGCTTGGTATCTATTGATGGATTTTTGTTTGAGAAATACCTTATAGGCTCTGTAAGCTATGAACCATAAGGTGTCTCTCGCATTGCTCATGTTGCAGTATCTGTGATAATTGCGCCACCCCCTAATGATGGGAGCTAGTTTTTGAGCTTTTACTTCTGCCCCATAGTTAGAATTGTTGATGATGAATTTGACTTTTTCTCGCATAGCCTTGAAGTTCTCCTCTGAGGGAGTGTTTCTGAGCTTACGATTTTTTTGGACTTTGAAATTCCAGCCCAAAAAATCAAATCCATCTGTCGTAGCTTTTACTTTTGTCTTTTCTTGGCTTAATTCCATACCCCGTTCTTTCAAGAATGAGGATACTTTGTTAAGTACTGTTTCCGCATCATCTTGAGGCTTAAGAAAGAGAATCATATCGTCGGCGTATCTAACGCTCTTGTGGATATCTTCTATTCCGTTAAGTGCTATATTTGCTAGCAAAGGACTTACAATCCCACCTTGGGGGGTTCCTTGTTCGGGAAATTCTGGGTTTGTTCCTGCTTTGAGGCATCGGAATATTCCCATTTTTATAGATGAAGGTGCAATTAGATTGTCCATAATTGATGTGTGGCTAATTCGGTCAAAACATTTCTTTATGTCTAGTTCTATCACTCGTTTCTCGTGTCCCTTGTGTCTGCTGTTAAGATTATTAAAAATGGTCTTCTGAGCATCATGGGCGCTTCTTCCAGTTCTGAAACCGTAGCTTCTGGCGTGAAAGGTAGCTTCGTGGGCGGGTTCGAGTGAGTATTTTATTAGACATTGCCATGCTCTATCCTGAATTGTAGGCACTTTAAGGATGCGAGTTTTTCCATTCTTTTTAGGGATAGGAACTTCTCGTAATCCTCGGTGCTTCCAATTCTTAGCCTGAGAAAGTAACTTTAAGAGTTCAAAACGCTCTTTGAAGTTTAAAGCTTTCTTCCCGTCAATACCCGCTGTTTTCCTTCCTTTATTAAGTTGGGTAACTTGGCGGATTGCTAGCAACTTAGCTGATGTGGATTTCAGAACAAGCTTTTGAAGTGACTTAGCTCTTGCTATATCGCCAATTCTAACGGCTTTGAATATTCTTTTTTGTAGGCGGAAGAGGTTTTTACGGAATTTCTTCCAAGGTAAATTCTTCCAAGATTCACTAGTTTTTATGCCGTGTCTAATCATGCTCTACTCCAAAAAATTATTTTCTGAACACCCGACAGCAGTTTGGGCTGTCATCCTACCCACTGCAAGGGATTCAGCTCAACCTAGCTTACTGAAGTTTCGACTACGCTTCAGACCTTAACAGCGTTTTTACTCGTTCCGTTTCAAGGTATCTTTTGAACTTAGGGCGATTCAATTTGCCTAGTATCTTCCCAGGATTGCGTGTAGTAGATTAAACTCACGCGGGAGTTGCGATACTGAAGTCCTCATTATTATTTCAGGTTGAGGCTCACACATAAGACACTTTTATAGAATCAGTTTACCCATATTCAATCTCCGTTAGCGCCAGTATTGTTACCTGCTTGTTTTACAACTGATTGCGCCCTGTTCCCAGCTTCACTCTGCGGTTACGGTTGTTGCCGCTCGGTGTGGGCAGATAGGAGTTCACATCATCCCTAATGGGTAGGATTTGCACCTACTTCCTTGATAACAGTTATAGATTCCTTTGAATCTACCTAACTCATACCCCTCTATTTTCTAGAGGCTCCTAGCTAGAACGAGCCGCACTAATCTTTGTGTTGCACCATAGGCACTTCTTGCCAAATAACCAATTGCTCGATAATCTTCACCAATTCCAACCCAAGCCGCGTTTTCTGGATAAGCATTGTTTAAATTACGAGTCTGAAAAACTAGAGACTCATAGTTCGCTTTAATTACACTTGGCTCGATCCAAATTGCTTTGGGCTTACCACCACGAATCTGCACTACTACTTTGGTACCGCTTCCACCAAAATCTATCGATATAGTAACTAACGGGTATGCTTGTTTGTTTAATCTGCCCATAAGTTATCACCCTCTTTGGTGCGTCTTTACTAAGGTAGCAAATAGAAATATTTCTCAAGTTATAACTAAAGTAGTTATTTGATCTATCACTATTGATGTAAAGTTTAAGATTTGGTATTTGGTAGGGTAAAAGTGTCTGCTATCAAGCTGTTTGACAAGTCTTTCCAACGTTCTCCCTACGTTCGCTTATAATGTCAGTCTTGCCCTCTTCTGCTTGCTGACTAGAGGAGCAAGCAGTGGTGTTATACGTATTTATTATCAACTAGAATATTTATGCAAGTATTTCTAATTGCACTTTCACACGGCAAGTAGGTAGTTGATTAAAAACTTGCACTTGCTCAAAACCACAACACTTAAAAATCATAATGTCACCGAAATACAAAAAACATACAGTTCGATTTGAAATGGTGCTGACAAAGGAGCAGAATGACCATTGGCAAGCACTAGCTAAATCTTGCGGTATCAGCAAAGCAGAATTGATTAGACGTAGAATGTCTGGATGTCGCATAAAAAGTATCCCCGAAGTCAATTGGAAATGTTACTGGCAACTATCGAAAATTAGTAAAGATATTAGTCAAATAGTCAACACCCAAAATATTGCTATCGCAAACGGTTTAATTCCACCACCTGTTGAGTCTATTCCTTTTGAGGATTTGCTTAAAGAGATTTCGAGATTACGCTTATGTTTGGTTTTAGGAAATGATGAACTAACAGATGATGAACTAGAACAAAGCAATGATTGGCAAGATTAAAAAAGGTAAAGGCTTTGCAGGATTAACTAAATACATTCTTGAGAAGGAAGGAGCGGAATTAATTTGCACAAATCTTGCAGGAGAGACACCGCAAGACTTTTACAGACAGCTTGGAGCAACAAAACAACTCAATTGTAAAGTGCGATCGCCAGTTAGTCACATTAGTATTAGTTTCCCATGGAACGAAAAACCGATTGATGAAGAATTGGAAGAAATTGTAGAGGAAACTCTCTTGGGAATGGGGTTTGAGAAAAACCTCTATTTCGCAGCATCCCACGATGATTGCAATCATTTTCATCTCCATATCGCGGCAAGTCGCATCAATATCGATGGTGAATGCATATCTGACTGGTACGATAAACGACGCTTAGAAAAGGTTTTGAGAAATTTAGAATCCCGTTTCAATTTGACCTCCGTACCGAATTCACGGGAAGTTGACCGTACAGCACCGTCTACTGGACAAAAGCGACGTATGTTTCGAGAGAATCAAGAATTTGAATTAGGATTGCGTTCGGAACCAGCAGACAAAAGCGCGGTTGAAAAAATTCAAGATGTAATAGAAGATGCTATTCAACCAGGAATGAGGTTTGCTCAATTTATTGAACGATTGAAAGTGAATGGTGTAGAAACATCGTTGAAGTTGAGTAGTGAAGGTGTGGTTCAAGGTATTTCATATTCTACAGATGGTGTTGCATTTGCTGGAAGTAAGTTAGGTAGAAATAAACAAGCTTGTACTCTCAAAGGGTTAGCAATGCGAGGTATTAAATTTGATTTAGAGCGCGATGCTTTAGCATTAACTAGATACATTGGTAAAGATGACGAAGAACATCTGGATGTTGCATTAGAAGCCAAAATTAATAAGACTATACGTTCCAAAGATTCCAAATAGAATTTGATTGAAAGAAAAAGGTATCTAAGGCGAAAATCATAGTGAT
>JBCBQE010000559.1:0-4921 GCA_039820385.1 Cyanobacteria bacterium J06635_10 | reverse complement strand
CAATTCAACATTGATTCAATCTTGCTCAAAGTGAAGACTATGCAGTCCAAGATAGTAGTAAGAGTTTATCTTACAAAACTTTAATTAAGCTTTTAACTGCTTGCGAAAAATCCAACTAACTTATTAACGAAGGAAAAAATGGCTAAGAAAGAAGTAACTTCTGCCCTTAAAATTATTCCATTGGGCGGACTGCATGAAATTGGGAAAAATACCTGTATTTTCGAGTATGAAGACGAAATTATCTTATTGGATGCAGGTTTGGCCTTCCCCACCGATCAAATGCACGGAGTTAATATTGTTCTACCAGACATGACTTACGTGCGGGAAAACCGCCACAAAATAAAAGGTATGGTTGTTACCCACGGCCACGAAGATCATATTGGCGGTATTGCCTTTCACTTGAAACAGTTTGACATTCCTGTCATTCACGGCCCAAGACTGGCAATGACAATGCTGGAGCGCAAACTAGAAGAAGCTGGAGTTCGCGATCGCACTGAATTAAGAAGTGTCAAACCTCGAGATATGGTGCGGATTGGAAAAAATTTCTTGGTAGAGTATATACGTAATACCCACAGCATAGCTGATAGCTTCACAGTAGCAATACATACACCGTTAGGAGTGGTAATTCACACGGGAGATTTCAAAGTAGACCATACTCCTGTAGATGGCGAACATTTTGATTTGCAACGGTTAGCCGAACACGGTGAAAAAGGCGTACTTTGCTTAATGAGCGATTCGACAAACGCAGAAGTACCTGGTTTTACTCCTTCAGAACGTTCGGTTTATCCGAATTTAGAAAAAATTGTCATGGAAACCGAAGGTAGACTTTTCATTACTACGTTTGCTTCTTCGGTACACCGCATCAACATGATTTTGCAGTTGGCGCAAAAACATAACAGAGTAGTATCTGTAGTCGGACGTTCGATGTTAAATTTGATTGCCCACGCTCGCAATCTTGGTTACATCAAATGTGAAGATAAACTATTTCAACCTTTGCACGTTTCCCGTAGTTTACCGGACGAAAGCGTACTGATTTTAACTACTGGTTCTCAAGGCGAGACGATGGCGGCGATGACTCGTATTGCTAGGGGAGAGCACCCCCATATCAAGATTCGCGAAGGAGATACAGTTGCCTTTTCCGCGAATCCAATTCCCGGTAATACCATTGCAGTGGTTGGTGTTATTGATAAATTAATGCAGCAAGGTGCAAATGTTATTTACGGCCGCTCTAAAGGAATTCACGTTTCTGGTCATGGTTGTCAGGAAGACCAAAAGTTGATGCTTGCCTTAACAAAGCCCAAATTCTTCTTGCCCGTTCATGGCGAACATCGGATGTTGGTTAAACATTCACAGACGGCTCAAAGTATGGGTGTTCCTGCCAATAATATGGTTATTATTAATAATGGCGATATTGTCGAATTGAGAAATAATTCTATTAGTGTCGCTGGTAAAGTACCATCAGGTTTGGAATTAGTAGATACTTCCGGCTCTGGCATGGTTAGTGATAAAGTTTTGCTAGAACGCCAACGTATGGCAGAAGAAGGTATCGTTACTGTGGCAGCAGCAGTTGATTGGAACGGTAAGATGTTTGCTAAGCCTGAGATTCACTTGCGAGGTGTAGTCACTAGCATGGAGAAATCAATGGTGCAAAAATGGATACAACAGAGATTTGAAGAAATACTCGCTTTACGTTGGCAAGAATTTGCTCGCCCTTTGAATGGTGAAAAGCCGAATATTGATTGGGGTGGTTTGCAGGAGGTAATAGAACGGGATTTGGCGCGTAATTTGCGGCGAGAGTTGCGATGCCAGCCTACAGTTACATTGTTAATGCAGATCCCTGATGAACCACCTGCAAAAGTTTCTGATGGTAGAAGACGACGTACTCGTACTACTGCTCAGCAAGTTGCATCATAAATTTTAACTGTAATTCAAGTATAAAGAAATTTTAGGCAAAGCCGGAGTTGCCCCATACTTACTTGAAAAGAAGTGTGGGATGAATCCCGGATAAAAGCGCCACGTCTTCAAGAACAATGTTGATTTTTAATTAACGAGTGATTTCCGACAGTGGTGCTTTTATCAATAAGAAGGGATGTCATGATAAGATATAGATGTAGGTGTAGTCCAATTAAATGCAGCAATGCAGCCTACAGATTAAATAGGAACTCAATTAAAACCCGATGGGTCGGGACATCCCGTGTCGTTACTAAAGTATCTCCTTCGGAGACGCTTCGCGTTACTCTAACGAGTCGTGCCGCGCTGAACACGAAGTGACTCCGGAGGAGTAACGGTTAATGTTCGATGGAGTACCAGGAGTCGCCGAGAAGACCACAGTGTAATCTTTGATTCAGTGTGGGAGTATGTCACGCAAAGAACATTTTTGATTTAGTCAAAAAGCTTTTAACCTGAAACCTTTAGGTTATGCCCCCTTTCCAAAAAGGTAAGGGGGATTTTGTAGTAAGGATTCTTAAGTTGTTACTTCAAGAAAATTAATTCAAGTTTAGGTAAAATTAGTCAGTCTACGCTGATGTGCAGCGGGCATTGTATAAAACTGGCGACTGCTTATAACCAACCGTTGTGCGACGGTTGCAACCTTTATCCATCAATAATTTCAGCAAAATTTTTTAATTTTATGCTAAAGAGCTTTTAATATCTCGCAGGATTTTACATTGCGGTTATATTCTGCTGCATATTTGTATTGTCTGTAACAAATTCATGACGAGATGTGTGCTGCAACCACACTCTACAAAAATTTTATTTTTACCCTACAAATAATTTCTAAAAATTTTGCTTGCCTCAATACAGTCGTTAACACCAAGTAATAAAAGTTTTCAGAGAAAAATAAATTTAGAAATAAAGCTTGCGTAATCCTGGATTGACATAAATTGATTTGTAAAAATTCTATCTAAACAAAATAATTCAGGATCAATAGAAAGCTGAGTTAAAACGTCCGAAAATAGGTATATTCTAGAACTAGTTTAAATATTGAGATTGTCAATACAAGAGATTAAAGTACTTTAATAATATATTTGAAATACTTTACAAAACGCGCAATATCTTACAGAGATAATAACTATGTATTTTGCTCCCTAAATAATTAATGCTGGAATATTTTCCCTAAATTTGGCTAAAAAAGACCGAAATAAACTTTCATCAACCATAAATGCTGAATAACGCCACAATTCTTCCTCATGTGACCTCTTTGATGTGATGTAAATACTAGCCACTTATAAGCATGCTGCGCTAACCTGAGATAGCCTTTCGCACAATGCAACAATCAATTTTACGGATGAAATTGATTTGCGTTAAATTTTGTAAATGTTACACTACAATACATCCATAGGTAGATGACTTTACTAAAATTTTAAGTGCGTCAAGTTATAAAAAAGATAGAAGTATCACACTTCCGATTTCAGGAAAATTGCGCTTAACTTGACGTAGCAAAGGACAGCGAACAAAATAATTGCAATCTTCGTCGTAGCCTAGGGAAACTTACTGCAAAAGTATCTTAACGGGCATCCAGCCGAATTTTTTTAGAAGAAAAAATTCCGGCGGTCAACCCTTGACTCGTCGTAGATGTTCGCTAATTAAATTAAACACCCTCAAAGAACTAGAGGAAAAAACAATGAAGGTATTTAATAATACCACAAAAAATATATTCTTGGCTAGTTGGGTATCATTAAATCAACAACCAAGTGAAGCAAATCTAACCGAACAGAAGAATTCGAGTACCAAGCCTCGGTGCGATATTTTAAAACCCCTGCGGCTTTGGATAAACAATATCGAAGTGCGCGATCGCCAGTTTGCTCATCGTATTTGTCAGCTAATTCCGGCTCAATGTCCCTTTGAGCGGGATGTAAAGCTATTTGGTAAGACTTTGTTTCACATTCCTCCCATGTGTAAGCTAAACCCATTGTATGAAGAAGTGGTTGCCTTACGTTTTCGTTCCTTGTGCTATCTGGCTGATGAATGTGGCGAGGAGATTTCGCAGTATTGTTAAATAAGGGATTAGAGTATAAAGGTGGAGGAACGAACTTCTGCTCGTGCCAGCTTATTTACTCTGTAGCCAGTTTCTGCCACTGTTTGATTAATTGTTGAGCTTCGGCATAAGCAGCCGTATCTTCTGGAGCCAAAGCAGCGGTTGCAATTGCTGAAGAAAATTGCTTGTTATCCGCACGGGTTTTCGCAAGCCGTAAAATTTCTTGACTCCATTTATTAATAGATTTTTCAGCGATCGCGAAACCCGGTTGAGATTGCGGTACTCTTTTGGCAACTTCGATGGCGCGATTGTAAGTAGATGCTTGTGAAGGTTGAATTAGGGCTTGTGCAGCTGACAAGAGAGTTTTGTTGCTTAAATATTGTTTCGATTCAAGTCGCCATTGTTTGATACTTACTTGGGCTTCTTGGTAATTTGACTCTTCTTGACTAATTAACGAAGCAGCGGCGATCGCGCTAGCATATTCCATTTTTTGAGCACGATTTTTTGCTAAATCTAAAATCATGCTGTTCCAAATTTTAATATTTTTCTGAGCTTGTTTATAAGCTAGTTCACCTTTCTTAACATTTTTCGCGATCGCAATTGCTTTACTTAAGTCGCTGGCTTGATTGGGCTTAAGAGACATCTTTTCTAATTCCAACATAGCTGAGTTAGTTTCTTGCAAATTGGAATTGTTTGCTTGAGGCTGACTCGATTTTTCTTTTTCTACTCTTGCAAGATTACTTGGTAAAGGCTTGACAAAGGTTTTACCGCCGCTATTATTATCAGATGCTTGAAATAAGCCACTTTGATGACGTAGAAAAACCACTAAAAGTAATCCCCAAACCCAAAATACTTTCATTAAACCAGAGAGTAAGAATTCATTGGGTAAATCTCTGCTCTTTGGTGCTGGAAGTACTTTAATAATTTGCGGATTACTTTTAGTGG
>JBCBQE010000558.1:0-4930 GCA_039820385.1 Cyanobacteria bacterium J06635_10 | reverse complement strand
ATTTTTTCAAAAATCAGTATTTCTTAATAAAACTCAACCATTGAAAAATCCTTAAAAGAATAGGAACAATGTAAAAAAAAGTAGCGTCATCAAAACATTTTATACTAGAAAATCTATCTATAGAAATATTGAAAATAATCTGAATAATCATGTCACAAAATTAGCGATGCTCGCGAAGCAATGCCTAATACCCCATTTCCAACTTCAGAAAATTATCGAAACAATATTATTATCTTCGCGTCATAAGATAAAGTCTCAAGACTAAAGGAATTCTCTTATGACTGGCTTTTATCGTTGGAAATCTGGAACTGCCGCCTTTTTGGCACTAAGTATTACAACCGCTGCGGCTGCGCCTATGTTGGTATCAACCCCCGTTACCGCACAAGCAATTTTTGGACAACAATCAAGAGGGATTTCTATTCCTTCGGGAGTGACACTTCCTGTTACTTTTGAAAAAGATAAAGTTGTTGTCACACCCGATGAAACTTCGGACTTAACTTTAAAAATTGCCAGCGATATTATTGATAGCGATAGAAACGTATTGATTCCTCGTAATAGCGAACTTGTGGGAGAATTAGAACCAGCAACTTTTGATGGTGAAAAAGGTTCTCGATTCGTCGCACGACAGTTAGTTTTTCCCGATGGTAGAAAGCAGAATATCGATGCAACTTCTGCCGTAGTTACCAACAAAGAAACAATTAAAAGAGGTTCCAGTACAGGTAAAATTTTGACAGATGCTGCAGTTGGCTCAGCCGCAGCCAGCTTAATCGCACTGTTAACAGGAAACAATAAAATTGAAACATTAGAACCTATAGCTGGTGCAGCAGCGGGTGCTTTAGCAAGTATATTTTTACGACGCAAGCAAGTAGAAGTTGTGGTTATCGATCCTCAAAATGACCTAGATGTCACTTTGCGTTCTAATTTATTATTGTCTCGCTTTTAGAATTAACGCCTCGACAAGATTTCTGTTTCATTTTTATCTAACGCCATCGTCGCTGAAAACTATAAGCGTGCGATGGCTTGATTTTTTTGGAGATTTTTCTCATCATCTCATCTCCCAACTCCTAACTCCTAACTCCTAACTCCTATAACCACAATCTCATCCTTTTATGACTTAGCAGAGCAATTAATTTTTTCCAGTAATCCTGATATTCAATATAGTCGCTGTATAAAAGCAGATAGAGAGACTATAAACGAATCCGTAAAAATAATGAATCAAGTATATTGAAGCTGAAAATTTATTAACCTAAAAGCAATAAAACGACAAATAACTTTGTTTTATATATTGTCAGCGATCGTAACGATAAACTAGTTCACCTGACACATTATTTCGATAAGCTATAAAAGGCATAAGCTTTATATAGCAAAGGTTTCTGCTTTTTATTAACTTAGGATAAATAGTTATATTTGGGACTAGTATCTCAAGCCACTACGGAACTTTTTATTAACTTAGGGCAACTATTATACTAACTGCACGTCAGAGTACATTAAATAGAACTAGTCTTTATCTAGCTAATTTTATTACTAAGATAAACTTAGACAAACCTGTCTACAACAGACTTTAAAAACTCAAAATAAATCGGAACATTTGATCCGATTTTTTGTCAAAAAAACTAACATAAATAAACGGACTTGTTGGGGAGTTAAATTCAATGTCTAACCTAAATAGTTGGAAATCAAAATGTGCTGGATTCATGGCTTTGGGAATTACAGCCGGTACCGTTGCACCTTTAGTCGCACCCGCACCAACACTAGCTCAAACTAGTTTTTATGATGTTTCATCTAACTATTGGGCGGCACCTTTTATTCAAGAATTAGCACAGCGAGGAGTTATCGCCGGATTCCCTGATGGTAGTTTCCGCCCTGATGCACCAGTAACCCGCTCTCAATATGCTGCGATGATTCGCAAAGCTTTCAACAAAGCTCGAGAAAGACAGGCAATTAACTTTGTTGATGTATCTAGCAGCTATTGGGCTTACAGTGCCATTCAAGAGGCTTACACTACTGGTTTCTTGTCTGGATATCCCGGTGGAGTATTCCGCCCTACTCAGAATATTCCCCGCGAGCAGGTGTTGGTTTCCCTTTCCAATGGTTTAGACTATGTTGCCAGCGGTAACGTTCAAAGCACGCTGCAATATTATAATGATGGCTCTAATATTTCTAACTATGCTCGCAGCCCCATCGCCGCAGCCACAGAGAAGCGATTGGTTGTTAACTATCCCAATACTAAGTTCCTCAATCCCAGAGGAATTGCAACCCGTGCAGATGTAGCTGCTTATATTTATCAAGCTTTAGTTAGCAGCAATCAAGCTAACGCTATCAAATCGCCCTACATCGTAGCTCTAACTCCCGATACACCTCCCATCGTCACCATCCCCGAAGGAACTGTTCTTCCTGTCAAATATGACAAAGCAGAAAAAATTATGGTCACCAAGGATGAAACAGCACCTTTGACCTTAACTATCTCGCAAAACGTGATTACTGATACTGGCAGTTTAGTAATTCCCGCAGGTTCTCAAGTTCTAGGCAAACTTCAACCTGCGAATGGTGGTTCTCAATTCGTAGCTCAAAAATTGATTTTGACAAATGGAAAAGAATATAAAGTGGATGCAACTTCTGGAGTAATCACTAAAACTGAAACCATCAAAAAAGGTACCAATACTAGAGGTATTATTAAGAACACCGCATTAGGTGCGGGTGCTGCTGCTGCTGTCGCTGCGGTAACTGGCGATCGCGCTGTCGCAACTGAAGAGGTATTAGGTGGTGCCGCCATTGGTGCTATAACTGGAATCTTCTTCAATAAGAAAAAGGTTGACTTGATTGTTATCGATCCAGATACCGATTTAGAAATGACTATCGCCGAAAGCTTCGAGGTTTCATTGCGATAAAGGAGATAGTGGATAGTGGTTAATGGTTAGTGGTTAATAGGGGGAAGTGAGGAATTTGAACCTTTTACCTTTGACCTTTATTTTACTTCTGGTAAGCGAACAATAAACGTAGTTCCTGGAGTATCTGGTGTATAAATAGCAAAACGAGTCGCAGGGCTGAAAACTTCCATTTCGCCCTGCATTTGTTCTATCAACTGTTTAGCTATAGATAATCCCAATCCAGAACCGGGAATTTGTGTTTTAGCCTGTACGCCTCGATAACCTCTTTCGCCGAGATGTTCTAAATCCTGTTGCGGAATTCCCGGTCCGTTATCGCTAATAGCAATTCCCAAAAAATTTGCTTTATCTTCGATCAATTCAATTAAAATTTTACCACCTGCGGGAGTATATTTTAAAGCATTATCAATAATATTAGTCAATACTTCTCTTAATGCTGATGCATTGCCTCGTACTAAGGGCAAACTGCGATCGACATCAGCGATTAATTCTTTATGTCGCTCTTGTGCGATTGCTTTAGCTGATATTAAGACCGGCTGCAATACATCATTTAAATTAAAATCAACAACTTCTTGTTCCGCCCCATTTAATAATAACAAAGGTTTAGATTCTTCTAAATTTACTTCCACTTCGACTTCATTTTGTATCGGTAATTTTGCTGGAAGTAAATCATCTGCACTCAAGTCGATAGCTTCATCAAATTTTTGCAGTAATTCTTTAAGCCTATCGGTTTCCCTAACAATAGATAAAGCAGCTTCCCGGTTTGTATCTTTTGGTCGCAATCGCTTTGATAATAATTTTCCAAAAGTTCGTAAAGCTGTTACAGGATTGCGAAATTGATGTAATAAATTATCCATCAAATCTAATTGCTTTTCTTGCATAATTTGATGTTGATGTAGCTGAGTCGCCAGCCAAGCACGCCGCCTGTCCATAATGCAAGCAATTGCCAAAGTTTGAGCAATATGGTTAATTTCGATGCGTTCGCTTTCCTTCCAACTACGATCTTCTCTACCGGTTACTAATAACCCCATCATTACCGAGTCGTGAATCAAAGGTAAAACAATTCGATCGCCACCCATCAAGTATTCTCGATCATTTTCTTCACCTTTCCAAGAGAAAGCATCATTTGATTGCGAATTCATCGAAACTGGTGATGCACTTAACAAATAGCGATTAACAGATGGTAAAGCAGTCCCAGGGCCAAGCTCTACCACTGCTGTCTCAGGATAAACTGCAACAGGAGTTAACTTGGCTTCCCCTGTTTGTGGCGAAACCTCTGCCAATTCTTGCGTTAAATATACAATACTCAAGGATGCTCCTAACCCTGTCGCTAGCAGTGCCAATTGTTCTCGGCACAGAGCAACAAACTCTGAACTGGCAGTACGGATCATAAACGGATTTAAATGGCTAGCAACTGTACAAAAACTGCGGCTGTAAAATAATCGGGGTAATGGGGATTAATATTACTCTTTTTACAAAGCTTAACTAATTCTGGGTCGTAAAAACTGATTCGGAAGCATGATATTAGTCCCAAATTCGATTTGTTGACATTCAAAAAATTAACTTTATGATTTCGGATAGTTAAAAACCATTGATTTTTTCTACTAAAACTTTTATAATTACCTCGGATTTTGTAGCTATAACTACAATCTGGAGCTAATAAGAGGAGGAAAATAGTTTGGCAAGGAGAAGGAAGCGCAAAAGCCGCCGTCGTCAGGAAGGACGGCGTATTTTAGAACACGTGCCTCAATATAGCATCGAAAGTGGTGAAGATAAACCTGTGACCGCAGCGAGAAAATTTATTCAAGCTGAAGGTATACTTCCACCGGCTTTATTGCTTGTGAAGCGTAACGAACATACTACAGACCGTTATTTCTGGGCTGAGAAAGGTCTGTTTGGTGCTCAGTACGTAGAAGAAAATCACTTTCTATTTCCGAGTTTAAGAACAATGGAACCTTCTTCGATTCCAGAAGCATTAGCTGTAGCAGCCGCTCGATAAACAGTACTTGCCGATTGTTTGTCTTAAGCATTGAGTGTGGCTTTAG
>JBCBQE010000557.1:0-4934 GCA_039820385.1 Cyanobacteria bacterium J06635_10 | reverse complement strand
CAGTTACAAATCTCCTTTCTATAAGTTTTCCGTTAAATTTGCGGAACTTTAGATGTTGTCGGAAATAATGGAGTTACAATTCATACGTAACTACCCGCCTTATTATCAAGAAACTCTACGAAGTCAGGATTAACTCAGGTAATAGCTAATCCAACTTCTACAATGGGTTTCTTGTCCTTTATCCAATATGCATCAATAAATATAAATTTTTTCAATTTATTGACACGCATTAAAGCCTCTTACTCTTAAGTAAGGACTCAATATTTTATACAAGGCTTATTGCTTTGTGATTCGTGCAGCATTGCCAATCTACAGGCAATTACTTTGGCACTTGTATCTCTTTTACTTCGCTGGACTTAAGCGGTATTTTCCCGCTCAGTATCCTTTTTTCAAAGGCTGACGTGGGAGCCGTCACCAACATGACCCTAAACGTTTTCCGCGTAAATCTTAAACAATAATTTAAGATTTAATACTTCTTACACTGAGGTTTCCGCAAACAAGTTATCTGATTTTCTGGGTTTGACCAAGATTAAAATCAATCAAACGTAATTTTACCTCAAGAATTCTTAATTTACCACTCTCTTGCTGAGTTTGACTAATTGATTTGATTAAAATCCTCAAAAACACTATTAGTCAACAAATTGGACTTATAAAGCCGTTTTTCAAAAAAATGGTCACAATCTAGTAATATAAGCTATTTTTTTTTATTTGTCTAGATTTTTTTGGAGATATGGGGGATGAGGGTTACCATTGCTGTAAAAAAAATCGCACGCTCGCCGCATTTTTTCAGGCTCTATACCGAAGACTTGGAGATAGGTTGGGAGCTCTTTACTCGATATTGGTGACTGATAACTAATAACTGAGAACTGATAACTGATAATAGAATTATCGAAGCGGTATTTGAAAAAGGTCTATGGCATTACTTACTAACGGTGGCGGTTTTATTCGCAAATTAGAAAAATTTGGCGCTCTTGGGGTATATGTACCTTTAGAAGGTGGATTTGAAGGGCGGTATCGTCGCCGATTGCGTGCTAAGGGTTACAATACAATCTGTATAAGTGGTAAAGGTCTGGGTGATGTTGCTGCTTATTTGACCGGAACCCACGGTGTACGCCCTCCACATCTAGGGAAAAAAAGTACTGGTAGCGGAGCAGCAGTTGGTTACGTGTATTATGTTCCGCCAGTTATCGGTACTCAGTTAGAACAATTGCCTCCGAAATCCAAGGGATTAGTGTTGTGGATTGTTGATGGACATACTCTTGACGATCAAGAACTTGAATATTTGTCAAATCTACCCAAAATTGAGCCAAGAGTGAAAGTTGTAATTGAAAGAGGTGGCGATCGCGCTTTTCGTTTTAAGCCTCTGGAAAAAACTTTGGCTGTAGCTAGTTAAGGATAATTGGGTATGGGATGTTAGATAGGTAAGGGGTAAGGGGTAAGAGGTAAATTGTTCTGCCTCGACTCATAACTCAGTATTCTTAATTCCGCGAGTTCCTAACCTCTTTGCCTCTCCTATCTTTCTTCATTGCTGGTGGCTTTTTGTAATTTAGCTGAAACATTATTGCTAAAGTAAAGGACAATTGCATTAAATAATCGTCATACTTAAAGAGAGAAATATTATTGAATTACTCCCTATTGTCCCAGGCGTGAAGTTAAAAAAGCAAATATGAAACGTAGATATAATGATAGTAGGTCGGCTAATACCTCGAATAGAAGTTCTAATAGAATTTCTAATTTTGGCTCCTCAGTATTTAATTTCACAACTATTGCCATTCTGGGGGGCATTTTTATTCTAGGTATTGGTATTGGTATCGCTTTTAGTTCAACGGCAACTTTTTCACCATCTAATATCGCTTCTCGTGATTTTATTGATACTAAAGCGCCAAATCCAGAAATTTGCGTGCAGTATGGAGCTAGTGCAATGGTGATGGATGCCAGACTTTTTGTAACTCTTAACCCGTTTAACGTTTACGTTGCTCAACCTAGTATGCGCCCTGGATGCGTCTTACGTCAAAGTAACTGGGGAATTTTAAGACAAAAAAATCTAGTCACATCCGCACAAGAAAGAGATTGCAAAAATCGTTTAAATACTTTTGGCTTTACTGGTAGATTAGATAGTAAAGAGCTTGATATTAAATGCATCTATCAAAATGATGCGGCTAAAAATTTCTTTGTGAATGAGGAAGGAGCTGTAAACGCACCGGTAGAAACGGAAAGATTCTAGAAAATTTCAAGGCCTAGAGTCCTAACAACTAACAATTTATACTTGATCGGGACGGCCCGCAATTGTCACAATATCCTGATGGTGCGTGACGCTACAAGCTTGATTCCTTCGTTCAAATTCAGACGTAGCGTCACGTGCCCCTACAAAAAATATGCCAGTTGCGGGCCGTCCTGTTAATATAGAGACGCGATCGTGTGATATTGCGTCTCTATATACGTTTTAGTGGTGCAAAAATCACTCTATCGATTGGGATTAGTCCAAGGTTTTCCTCATTCAATTACTTCGGCATTGGGAGAGGAGGAGTTAGGGGATTATTGGGTATAGGAGTCGCTGGAACATTAGATGGTGAAATTTGAAAGAAGGATGGGGAAGAATTGAAATTTCCAGTTGGTGAAGGAAATGGTGTTGCAGGGGGGAGAGAATTTGGTATCTGTGGAGCGAGGTTGTTGTTTGTAATAGGTGGTACAGTCACAGTCGGCTGTCTTCTGTTGCCGTTATTGATATTTACAGGTGGTAGCGTTTGCGGGGTTGCGAAGTTAGGTAAGGTATTTACACTATGTGGAATTAGTGAAGGATTATACATCCTATTTGGTAGATTACCTGGCGATCGCGGAGGTGGAAGAATCCTTGGTAGTTGTTGATTGTAGGGAGAATTGGTTGGCTGTGGCGGTGAATAATTACCCAGTGGTAAGTCGTTTCCAATAGATAAATTTCCTGGTGGTAAATAATTTCCATTACCTCCAATCAATGGACGAAATACCCAAAGAGTCGGATTTTGGGGGGAAATAGGTTGTAACTGTACCCGATTGCGATCGAAAAAGGTTCCTGGCGCTAAATCCATGACAATACGGGTGACATTCTCATTTAACTGAGAAACGCGAATTCTCTGAATTGCTCCGTTGTAATCTTGTTTAACCGAAACGTTTCCCAATTTGGTATCGGGTAAATCTACAACAATGCGGGGAGGTTGAGAAAGATAAAAATACTGAGGCTGAGATGGTGCTGAAAGAGAAATTTCTAACTCGGAACTTTGAGGATAAAATCGCCAATTTTCTAGTTGTACTCTTGGTGCGGCAATACTACTATTAGTATCAAGAGCAATTATTGCGTAGGAACTCAACAGAAGGGCGCTAATTAATCGCTTGCACTCCTTTATAAATTGCCTATTCTTAAATTGCTTATCCATTTTTTTATCCTTTATAGGTTAAGACTAAGTAGGCTTCTCAATTGATTATTAATAATAGCTTAGTGCTAATAACTGATGAAGTAATTCTCAATTATTGATTGGCTTTTAGCAATTCTAAGTTTGCGGAGTATAAAATTAACGGTATGGCTGCTCATTATTCAAACGATTATACAATAAATTTAACTTAAACATATGGGTTTAATTCCCCACCGCTCAAAGGTGAAAGAATTGGGTTGGGGTTTAAATCCCCATAGATATTCCAAACAACTTCGGCACTTCGGCTCTTCCGCTCAAACCTTCGTTTAATTGTTGTTGATGGTAGGTTATTTTTCATTGTTTTTTTATAAGTAGGTTGGCGTTGAAAATAGTAATTAGGAATAGTGAGTAGTGAGTAGTGATTAGGAGCAAGGCGAAGGTAAACGAGAAGCCAGTTTATATTCTGTAATATATTTGGGTTTATTTTTGCCGACTTATTTAAAAGGAAATATTTTGTTACCATCGCCAACAAAACCCTGGTGATAACAGGTAATGTTGGGTTGGTGAACTACTAGTACCGCTTGCGTTCGTCAAAAGTCTCAAAAGTCAAGGTAATAAGTATTATAGGATAGGGTTTTCAAGCTTTTAAAACGGTTGCGCCCTTTACGCCTTATTGTAGTAGCTTAGTCTTTATACAATATTCGTTCTTATGCAACGGGTTTTTACAGCCATTCTCCGCCACGAAAACGCCAACGGAGGAAAAGAATCCGCATTATGCTTTGAGAAGCTAAAAAAACCGCAAGCCAAACGCTAATGTAGTGGAATATTACCCAAAATAAAGGTAATTCTTCTTTGGGAATAGATATTGGTAAAAAGCCAATAAATTTTACTCCACAAACTATAAAAATCAATTCCCAAATACCAGCAAATAATTGGTAAAGTGCTGGCCAATCTCGATCCCAACGATAGTTTTGTATTTGGTCATATACAATATCCCAACCTAAACCAAAAGTAGCAACATAACAAAGTATCCAGAAATATACATCACTAGGCGGCGAACCAATCAAACCAATAGCGAATGGTAAGCTAATGAGTAAACCTACTGTAAAAAGCAATAATAAACGGGTTTGCCAGCGGCCAAATAAGGTTGGAGTCATGTCAATTATCAATTATCAGTTATCAACGATCGACGATCAGTTATCAGTTATCAAGTACCCACACTTGGGAATCGAGAGGCTCCAAACGGAAGGTGGAAAATATTTTTTGCAATCGGGCGGCTTATACCGTTCCGTTGTATCCATTTTAATTAAGATTTAGTACCACCGGAGTTAGGTTGTTTCTTGTTTTCAAATATAATAGGAACGATCGCAATGCTGCACATTTTTCTTGTAGAATGTGTGACACTTTGAGCAATTTTTAAGGTAATAATTAAGGGTTGTAGTGTCACGCACTATCTTGGAATTGTAATTGTCGTAAGTAGGTTGGCATTGAAAATAGTAATTGGGATAAGGCAAGCCGGCAAGCCGGCTGTCATGCAATAGGAATAAG
>JBCBQE010000556.1:0-4944 GCA_039820385.1 Cyanobacteria bacterium J06635_10 | reverse complement strand
AATGCAAGTGTTGGTGATGTCAGCAATGGTGCGACTGCTAATACTGGAGATCAAAAAAATCGACAGTCTGTAACTACTGGGGCTACCAATGTTTCCCCTTCTACACGGGTGAAAGTTGATGGAGACAAGCACAGCAATATTCAGTTTGGCTCTCAAGCATCGGGAACTGGTGGTGAGGCTTTTTCTTTCCAGTATCATTCTGCTTGTGGTGCGTCTATTGGTTATCGTCAAGGATTCGCTCTGAAACCAAAACGTATCGGTGGTGGTGCTTTTAGACTTGGAATTAGCATTAGCATTACTATGAGAGTTAGAACTGCTGTTAGAGTTGGAATTAGCTTTAGAAGGAGCAACCACAGTCGTATTACTTCCCCCATTTTCCACATGCTGGTTTAAATTTGGAACATGAGGATGATCGATAGGAGGGTGAGGATGATGAGGATGGGAGGGTTTGTGAGGCTTGTGAGGTGTAGTATGCGAACCATAAATTGCAGTGTTATTTGCATCGCAGCGAGGATCTATATTGACAACATCATTTCTAGCTTCACAATTTATTTTTTGATTTAAGCTTCCAGTTGGATTAACTGTGAAGTTATTTGCATCGACGAAAGTTTCTGGCCCAACTGCACTACCATTAATCTCTTGATTAACACTTTGAGCAGAAGCCGTGCCACTAAATACAATAGCACTTGTAGAAAGACTAATTAAAGCAACTTGAGCAATTTTTTGAGATAACATGGAAATTCTCCTGTGTAAGTAATAAAAGTTAATTGTGGAAACAAAGTAAACAAACAAAGTTTGATTTTTTCTCAATATCAATTATTTTTTCTAGAAATTACCCATCGATCAAAATTCAATTATGCGATTTAATTCATACCTGTTTAATAAAAGATAACTCAGCTTAAAGAGCTACCTTTTATTTTTATAGATATGAGCTTAAAAATTTATGCACTTGAATTAGATAAATGGTAAAAATAGCTACCCATTATCACATAATTACCTATTGACAAAGTGCGTAATTCCTATTTCATTTTCTATTTTTTGATATACTTCTCATAGAAACTGATATTTTAGATCAAATCTATAAGTTTTTTCTGTTTGTCAATAAAAACTTCAATACCCACAGAACGAATTACTTAAATCTAAAGGTACCCTTGAGGGTAATATTTTTTGCCTAAAAAAAAGCGTGTCTCAACGGGCAACACACTCTGATAAATTTATGATGTCTTGTAATATCAGGTCATATTATATCATCTCCAGTTAAACACTTATTATATTTAAGAAGTAAGGAGTAATGAGTAATTTAATTAAAAGTTGAGAAGATATAGAAAGTGGTTAAATATTGCTTGTGCTATGTTAGTTTGGCTTCGACTTAAAAACTTATCTTATAAAACAGGTGAGACTTTACTTTTTAATTATCGAACCCCCGCAACTAAAACGTCCAAAAGTTGCTATGTCTATAGTTTAATTTTTTAGGCGGAGGGAAGCTTCGCGCACCATTGCTTGTGACAGTTGCGTAAGTCCTGATTACTTTAGAATCACTTCCATATTTTTGAGAAGAACAGAGTCTGGATGAAATCCGACCCAAGCAACTAAGGTAACACTTAATAACCATATAATAGCGAAACCTAAGACAAACTGTATTGAGCGATGAATTCCAAATGAAAGAGTTGATATTTCAGGATTTTTCGGGCTGTATCGAACCTTGACAGAAGAAGCACTCTCTAGTTTATCGAAAATCTCTTGGTGTATTGGCTTGCCACTAGATGAACCATATCCAAACGCTAATCGGGAACTATTGTATGTTCGATCCATGACAGAGTAACTATACTCAACCTTTACTTCATAAATCTCAGTTGTGGTGCCATCGCTATCTGATGATATCTGTTTTTGAAGAGATAGATTAGTGATTTTGCCCATTACAGATGGCCAATTAGAAGCTTGGATTGAATCAGTGGCAATGCCTATACCACAAAAAAGAAGAATCAGCCCAGGAATAGAAAAGATACATATAAATAGAGATATCAATAGATAGTAAAAGAACTTATCCATAAAGATTAATAAAGGTTGTACAGAAAGCAGCATGATTAACCAATTTTTTACAGGCTAATTATTTTAATTATACTGACGCATATAATAAATGTCACTCTAGCATTATGTTGGGCTGTTCTTATTGGTGAATGGTTAGATCAACATAAACCTTTAATTATCAAAAAACATGGTCGTAAAGCCAAGAGTATTTTTCGTTATAAACTTAGCCTATATAACGGGTGAAACTGTTTATAAAATTAAGGTCTGGTTAGACTCGCCGGTGATGACAACGGAGAACTGGAACTCACCTACCTATTACATCCGGGCTTTTGGGATCTTAGATTCGCAACCCGTATGACCCACACCGTAATGAATCGAGCCTTTGGAACGGGGTTGGTATCGACAATTTGGGCAGGGGCTGACGCTCCTAATAAGGCATCGTTTGCCGTTATGAAGAGACTCGGAATGCTGTTTCGGCGCGAAGTTATCCATTGGACACCGGTATAGAGTACAAGATGAAGGCCTCTGAGTTCGATCCTGCAAGAATCGAACTCAGAGGTCTAAATGCCCGCTCTTGACCGAAAAGCTACCTATCGGAGTACGACTACAATAAAAAAGATAATAAGGGAATCAGGGTACGGTACCAACATAAGTATTGTCACAATCGCGACTATTCCTGAATTAGTAGCAGTAATTTCAACAGAGTGAGAGACTATTTACTAAGAAGTTATCACATTTTCTTCCCACTTACGAGGATCACTAGCTCTACGAATATTTCGCCAGATTTGAGTTGCGGCCATTGTTCCATCTGCAACTGCAATAGATACCTGGTTTAATCCTTTCTTCAAATCTCCAACTGCAAAGATACGCTCGTGAGTTGTTTGAGCTAAACCATGGGTGACTAGATTTTCACCATCCCACTCTAACCCATCAATACCCTTAAGGTAGTGATTGTGGTAAATTGACCCCATATTAATTAAGCCAGTCGTGGCCTCAATAATTTGACCATCTTCTAACTCAACACCACTCATTTGATGTTTCTCTCCTAAGAAGCGAGCAATCTTTTGCTCGTAAAGCGGATAGCCATATTCCGCTAACTTCTGTTTCATTTTATCGCTAACTTCGCAGAGTCCATGAGTCAACACTGTAATATAAGGTGTAAACCAGTTCAAAACAAAGGCTGCGTTAATTTGGGACTCCTTACCTGCGATTAGAATTGCACGCTGGTCCCACATATCAAAACCATCACAAATCATGCAGACATGTAGCGTATATCCTGCATAATCATAGACATTCTGCATATTCTCTAATTCAGGCAAAACATCAATTACACCTGATGCAGCAATCAAATATTTACTCCGAAATACCGCATGAATGCTATCTTTCCTACCTATTTTCACTTTGACAGCAAAAGTATCACCCTCATCGATGACATCTTCCACAAATCCTCTTAAGTGATCGGCTCCCCATTCAATAGCCTGCTTTGTGGAATGGCTCACAATCGAACCTCCACTCGTATCTGGATCTAACCCCACATAATTTCGCAGATCCTGCATCCATATCGAACGCCCTTTCCCCTTTTCAACCACGAGACATTTGAGGCCATAACGAGCGAGATAAATCGCAGCAGAAAGACCACCCATGCCACCCCCCACAACTATGGCATCATATACTGTGTCTACATGTTCGCTAAGATTTTTAGTAGAAATTTTCATAATAAGATTCCTGCATAAAATTTTTGATGTGGGAAAAGAACCCTTCCATAAAATTTGATTATTATTACAGCTAAGATATTTACCATTGAAGTCAAAGGAAACCGAATTAATCTCCTTCGACTTCAATCCCATCGCTTAATTATCCAACAAATTCGCGACGAGGCTCAGAAACACCAGCAGACTCAGTTCCCTTTAGGTAAGCCAACATTGTATCAGCATCAGAAACCTCAAAGGGGTCAGCAGGGAAATTATCAGCGTAATTCGGCTCAACGAAAATCTTCTCGACTTTGCCATCGTTTACCAGCATAGAATAACGCCAGGAACGGTATCCGAAACCAAGGTTAGATTTGTCTACAAGCATTCCCATTTTGCGGGTAAATTCACCGTTTCCATCAGGAAGCAAGAACACGTTCTTTGCTCCAATTTGCTTACCCCACTGGAACATCACAAAAGCATCATTAACTGAGACGCAGATGATTTGATCTATACCTTGAGCCTTAAACTCATCATATAGTTCTTCGTAACGTGGTAAATGATTGGAAGAACAGGTGGGAGTAAACGCACCAGGTAAAGAGAATACTACAACTTTTTTACCGCCAAAAATATCTTGAGTGGTTTTGTCTTCCCAGCGATAGGGGTTAGGCCCTTCTACGGATTCATCACGAACACGAGTTTTGAAGATTACGTTTGGAACCTGTTCGATTACAGCCATAATTACCTCTTTGTAATAATTTTACGCTTCGATTCAGTAAAAGCTTGATTAACTTATATCTAAGAATAATTCTGATTTAAGAATAAATCAATAGAGAGAAATACTCATTTTTAATTTTTGATTTTTTGTTAAAGTAGTAGTCATATGAGAAATAGTATTTTTGAATAAATTTAGGACTTAGGCGATTGTCATAATTTTCAGTAGGTGCGTCACATAACAAGCCTTATTATGTTCAAAATTGCTAAAAGTGTCACAACCCGCTTAGACAAAATGTCCCAGTTGTATAAATCCTAAAATTGTCTATCTTGATTCGATCCACTCTTGATTGATTGAGAAAAGCGCCGTCATTGAGTAATAATAATATGCAAAAACAAAGCGATAAAATTGTACAGATTTTAAAATCTAAAGGATTGCGAGTAACCCCCCAACGATTTGCAGTTTATTCTAATTTACTGAACCGCCAGGATCACCCGACTGCGGAACAAATAT
>JBCBQE010000555.1:0-4945 GCA_039820385.1 Cyanobacteria bacterium J06635_10 | reverse complement strand
CTGTTCAAAGAAGTTGGCGTAAAAATCAAACATTTCGGAAACGGCACTGGGGATGACTTCACATTGATGGGATTTTTGTGCTAGTTTCTCGAATTTATGGGATATTGTTTGATAGGCAATTCCTGGTGTGGGAATGTATTCTGGCATGGATATCTCGAAGGATGGCCCAGCTGTTTTTCCGCGTTTTCCGGAGGGCATGGTCATTAATAGTTCTCCGAGGGGACGCATCATTCCTGTCATAATATCTATGCTGGCGTTCATTAATTTGGAACGTCGTAAGCTAGCTTTGGGATTGAATCCAAAATGCTGTACCATCAATTGCATCATCAAAAAGTAACTTTCGTTGAAGATTTCCATTACTGTTCTGGTTTGAGGAACGGTAACGACGTTACTGTTACAATCTTGATGGTTTAAGCTGGGATTTCTTAATGATGGGTAAGAGGGATTCCAGGTTCTTTTACCTCCCCCTTTGACATGATTAATCTGTTCGAGAGAAAGCGCCGAAGCCAAATCGCAGAATTTTTGATAGTGCGATCGCGAGAATTTATCGCTTTCGGTTTCGCTTCCTTCTCCATGTTCTACAATTACATCTACTGCAAATAATGCACTGTTGAGATCGTAGACTTGCATTTGATAATCTGGATGCTCTTTATTGAGGTTGTCGCGCATGAATAAGCGATGCTCGCCACCGACGCTATTCTTATCTACTGTAAATAAATCGGGAATATTTTTTAAGCCGGTGCGGATTTGACTGTATAATTCACTCAGAGAACCGTATGTATGTAAATATTCAACGCTAGAATCGCGATCGTCTGCTTCGTTATCAAGATTCTCTGTTAAAAATTCCGGCATCTCTAAACGCATAAAATACTGTAGTGATAAAGCATTTAATGGTTCGAGAGCAAAGTCTATATCTATGGGAAATCTGGCGTTAAGTTTTTTAAAGTCGGGTACTGCTGCATAAAATGGTTCGCCGATCGCCATTAATATGTTGTTGACTAAGAGAAAGTGAATCATTTCTTCGCGGGCTATTTCCATTAATACTCCTCGCATGCCGTAATTTTGCACTTCCTTGCCGTCACCACAAGCTAATTGTAGTTGCTCTGGTGTCCATAACCCCCGACGGACATATTCTTCCCCGGTGACGTAGTTGGGAACGGAATATCCGGCATAAATATATTGCAGCATGACGGCAACTTCTAATTCTGCTGCTTGTTTTAATGCTGTGACTAATTCTTCGCGGGTTTGAATTTGACGCTGGGGTTGCTTGAGTTGTGGTTTTTGTTCTTCTGGGGGAATATAACCAATTTGTTGTTGATTTTGCAGGAATTTTAGCAACAGCTTGGATTTAGCTTCAGACATATCTCTTGTGGGGGGCATATAGTAAGTTTTATTTTTATTTTTGGGATCTGACATCTGCCACATCAAACGTGCGTAGGTGGCAACTTTGCATTTATCAGCTAAACTAAATACCTCGGCTTTCATGAAGGAAAAACTTGCTTCGTAGAAAGCTAAAACATGCTCGTAAATTACGTCAAAATCTACATCTTTATCGGGTATCTCTTCTAAGTACCAATCATCACCCATTACTCTCACGGCGAGGAAGCCTGCACTACTCCAAAATCCGAGTTTATCCCGATTGTCGTAAGCAATTTCCGCTTCATCTAAGTAATTAGAGTCACAAGGTTTTTCATTTGGAGAACTGGAAATTAATACTTTGGTAGTTCCAGGTTTTGCACCTCTTAAAGTAAACCAACCGCGCCCTTCTTGATTCGTCGAAATTTCGCAACTCGCTGTGAAATCTCCCTTATCTGAAATCTTCCCGGGCTTTAAACCGACGATTTGCATTTCACTACTGCGGGGGAAGTGGAAAGTTTTATCTTTATTTGTAGAATCCCTTTCAAATTGATAACGTAATTGAGGAAATGCTCGGGGATTATAAAATTGATTGAGATAAATTGATTCTACAGCTTGAGGACGACCTCTAACAAAAGATCGTACCTCTAATTCTACTGCCTTATCTTCCCCTTTCTTAGAATTAGGAAACTCTAAAAATAAACAAGCATCATCTACCTGAAGATTGATTTCCTCTTCTTGTACTAAAATTCTTCTTTGATTATCAACTGTGCCGATAATGCACAAACCTTGATTTTCAATTTCATCTCGTAAATCTTCCCAATCATCACAATAAGGAATATCTATCAATCCACTAGTTAATTGATGAGCTTCTTTTTGATAAGCTTCGTGAGAAATTTTTCCTACTAATCTATAATTATCAACGGTGCGTAATTCTAAATCGCCTAAATCCAACTTTGAGAAAATCTTGTGAAGTAAACCGCTTGAAGTTGGCTCACGCCCTACACAAGGAATTGCCGTAATCATATTTAAACTGGCACCTTGAGGAGTCAACTGCACCGCAAGATTCCCCATTGGTTGAGATTCCGTTTTCGTGGGTACTCTTCGAGGAGTTAATAACCTGCCATTAGGATAAGTAGCCAATTCATCCCGACACCATAAACCAATAGTTCCATGTAATTCCCAAAAAGAAGGCGCATCAGGTTGAATAGGTGCAGACATATTGCTAATACTAAATTGCACCACTAAACCCAACACATCATCTCGCTGCATGGCCGATCGTAACATAGAAACCGTTGGCGATATATTTACCTCATCATTCCAAAGAAAATCTTGTGCATCTTTAGAAATCGCAAACTGATAAACAGCCGCTTTGCCAAACTCATCATTTAAAATATGCTCTGGTAAATCGTGAATATAATTAAAATTTTGCCAGCGAGCTAATAATAAACCTTCAATGGGAGCAGTTACCATATAAGGAACTTGATTGGAATCACCCAACTTGCCGAAAGCCAACTGCCCCAACATAATGGTATTCGTCCAATTGGAAGCTGGATCGCATTCAAAGAATCGAGCGCGATTGAAACTAGTTTTCACATATTCGTTGTAATGTCCCCAAAAATCAACGCTGCGTCCGATTACGGGGTCATTTTGGTCAATTTTGCCAAATTCTCGCTGAACGCTGTTAATTTTCGCATCAATGGAAAAATGGCCGTTACCGCCAAAATTCCATCCCATCGCCATACTAAAAGGGCCATTTTCGTCTAATTTCCCGTCGGCATTAAATTTTGGTCCTTTATTATAAAGATGTTCGTGATACTCAGCAGTTGAATAGTGTTCTTTAATCGGTAAACCATTCATATAAACAGTATTATCGCTGATATCTACCTGACCATTTCTATGTCCAGTAGGGGCGTGGATGCGGGCTGAGCCTTGAAAATGTAGGCGGGGAAAATTTAAAACGCTCATGTTAATTAACTAGTTTGGACAGTAATAAAGAGAACTTGGAACAATAAAAAATACAAAATGTGATTTTCACCTGCTATTAATATGTAGGGGTGAGTGAATACAAGTTATGCAATGTTGGTGTGGGAATAATTTTTTAAACGCAGAGTACGCAAAGGTAAGCGCAGCGTTAGCGCAGCGTGTCCGTCAGGACATAAAGTGCGGTCTTGGGGGTCTCCCCCATGAGCAACTTTTCAAGACAGAGGATCGCAGAGTGAAGAGGATGAGGAGAGGTGAGCACCGTTGTGGTAGTTGTGAAAATTTTTTTGTGAGGAAAGTTTTTGTGTAGATATGTTACCCAAATAAAATTCTTATGATACGTCGAATTGCCCAGTCAGCATAGGGATGAAAAATTATACATCTTTCCTTTAGATTACTTTAATAAATAGATTTAGATGAGTTAGTATAAATTTATTTTAGGAGCAAAAAATTAATAACAGACTATTACTCAGGAGAATTTTATGACTGCTGCTTTATATCCCCTTCCTCTGCAAGAAGGTGCTAATAACCAAAACGTTAATATGGTTCAATATTTTTTACAGACTTTAAAATTATATTCAGAGCCAATTGATGGTATTTTTGGCCCTAAAACCAAGGAAGCAGTACTCAAATTTCAAGCAGCTTACGGTTTAATTGAAGATGGTATCGTTATGGAAGAGACTGCGATCGCCCTTGATATTGAAGCTCGGGCAGCACAACAACCCGTCATCAAAGAGGGTTCTACAGGTGAGGTAGTAAAAGAGTTTCAAGAGATATACAATCAACAACATGGCACCCTAACTGTGGATGGTGTTTTTGGAGCAAAAACCAAAGAAGCAGCCATTAAATTCCAACAATCCCAGGGTTTGACAGCAGATGGAATTGTAGGTGCAAAAACTTGGTCATCGTTGTACACCCTCGGCATGCATCCTGGCACTCCCGTAGCAGCACGTATCAATTTAATCTTCAATGTGTCTGATTGTTAATCCTTTGAGTTAATCTTGAGGATAATTATAAGAAGAATAAGAAGACCGATTTTTTAAGATTGGCCTTCTTTTTTTTATCATTCATATGATGCGATCGAGTAATATCTAAAATAAGTAATTTATTATTATATTGGCGCTGCTGAATCGTAATATGAAATTTGATTTCACATTGCAGGAGACGTAACAGTGTTACGTCTCTACACAGGTTTCATGTTTTTGACAAAATGTATATAAATGTAATTCATAGTAAAATTGCAGCAACGCCATTATATTTATACTTGTTCTTATTTTCACTATCACTATTATCTATTTATACCGTTTCCGATCGTAAAATTATGTCATACAGTGATTTTAAAACAATCGACCAAGCTGTTACTCAATTAGAATTAACAGTTGAGGATATTCCTCATTTATTTGGTAATGTTGAATCTATTGAACCTTCTCAACGTTTAAAAGAAACTTTAGATGAAACCTTGGATTTAGCATCTAGTATCAGTACCGAAAAAGCCCGCTCCGAGTTAATTATTACACCGATTTTATTGGAAGTCAGACGAAAATTTGAGAATAAAATTGGTTATTTTTCCGGTAATACCTTTAATGTTGATGAATCCAAGAGTTTA
>JBCBQE010000554.1:0-4950 GCA_039820385.1 Cyanobacteria bacterium J06635_10 | reverse complement strand
CTGCGAAGGCACTACCTGCATTTAAGCCAAACCAGCCAAACCACAGTAAACCAGCACCCAATAAAATAAAAGGTACGTTATGGGGTGGACTTAATTTGTCAGGATAAGTTTTTCGAGGTTTAAGGTACATCGCTGCCACAAAAGCAGACACTCCGGAACTAATATGTACAACTGTACCGCCAGCAAAGTCCAATGCACCCCAACCACCAGATAAACTTAATAATCCACCTATTCCCCAAATCATATGAGCCATAGGAGAATAAACAAAAATTGACCACAAAACCATGAATACTGAGTATCCCGTGAAACTCATGCGTTCGGCGATCGCTCCAGAAATTAGGGCTGGGGTAATAATGGCAAGCATTCCTTGATAAGCCATGAATGCCAAATGAGGAATTCTTGGTGCATAGTCGCTTGATTCTATACCAACGTTATTTAAACCCAAGAATGAGAATCCACCAATGAATGCGTTACCGGGTGCAAAGGCAAAGCTATAACCCCATAAAACCCAAGTAACACCGATAATTGCCATGGCTACAAAGCTCATCATCAGTGTATTCAAAACATTGCGGGTACGAACAAATCCACCGTAGAAAAAGGCTAGAGCCGGTGTCATTAGCAATACTAGAGCCGCGCAGATTAATATAAAGGCGATCGATCCAGTATTAGCAGCAGGTGAAAACTTTGGTGTCACCCCTTGAGCCAAGGCATTACCTATTGTGCCGCACAGAATTAGCAGAGTTATAACTACTATCAATGTAATTTTTTTCAACACTTATTATTGTCCTTGTGTGCCGACTATTTTTGCGTTTTTAAATAGATGCAATGACTTCAACTTTCAAAAAGTGAAGAGTAATTGAAGGATGGAAAATACTCCGCAACCGGCTTTATGATTACCTAACTAATTGAGGGAGAGAGTGAGAGAGGGAGGGAGTGAGGGAGTAGGAAGCAGAGAGTAGTGAATAAGACTATTTCACTTATAAAACTCACCACGGAAGTAAGTAGAAGGAAAATTATCAGTAATTAAGCGGACTTGATATAACAGCCTGTATTGTTGCATAATGTAACGCACCATACACATTGCAGGGAAAACCCATCTAAAAGCCGATCGGCAATTATTAGCTGTATATTTGGAAAAAATTACCAAAAATCATTTAAATGTAAACCCGATCTTAGTTTTGACAGTAAATTAAATATGTGGTTTTTAAGCTTTTTATAAAACTAGTTTTGTTTAAAAATTACAGACTTTTTTTCACTTTGTAACTGTAATCTCTTCCTTCTTTGAGAGCATTTTCTGTAAACTCAACAATTAATTATTATTATCAAACTACATAATGTTAGAAAGTTTTATCCTAATCTTACTTCTAGGCTTTTTCATCGGACAATTTGCTCGACGATTGAAAGCTCCTCCACTAGTAGGTATGGTATTAGTGGGAATTATACTGGGGCCTCAAGTTGCTGATTTAATTAGCCCTAGTGTACTTGCAGCATCTACACCTTTACGAACGATCGCTGTAATGGTAATTCTGATGAAGGCAGGATTGGGTTTAGATCGAGAAAAACTTTTACAACAAGGAACTGTTGCGCTACGGTTAGGGTTTCTACCTGCGACTTGTGAAGCTTTAATTATTGCCTTTGCTGCTATCTGGCTGTTTAAGTTCGACTTTCCTACGGGATTATTACTGGGCTGTATCATTGGTGCGGAATCGCCGGCGGTAATTGTGCCGGGAATGCTGCGATTAAAAAGTCTGGGTTGGGGAGTTACTAAGGGAATTCCCGATGCCATACTCATCGGTAGTGCTCTGTCAGATGTGTTATTACTGCTAGTTTTTAGTTTGTTACTCAACTTTTTGACACAAGGAACAACTTCTGGAATAATATTACCTTTTGGTTTAACTCTGAATGCCTTTCAATTGCTTCCTATTCAGATTATTGGCCAAATTATTCTGGGATTAATATTAGGTTTAATAGCAGCAAGAATCTTAGTTTTACTACTGAGGAAGCAGAATTGGACTCAAAATACGGTGCAAGACACCCTAATTACGGCGAGTTTAGCATTATCGTTAGTAGTACTTGCAGAGAAATTACCCTTCTTCTCGGGCTATTTAGCAGTGATGGCAACGGGATTTTTTTTAATTGAATTCGATGCTCCTACTTCCCGGAGGTTACGCTCTGGCTTTGATGGTTTATGGGTAATTGCAGAAATCATTTTGTTTGTGTTGCTCGGAGCAAGTATTCAATTGCAAGTGTTAGAAAAAATACTGATTCCTGGATTGACGATCTTGGCAATTGGAACTCTTATAGGAAGGGCTTGTGGATGGTATTTATCTACATTGGGTAGTAACTGGAAAGGTTCGGAAAGGTTATTTTTATTGCCAGCTAACTCAGCGAAAGCCACAGTACAAGCAGCAATCGGAGCAATTCCTTTAACACGAGGAATAGAAGGTGGAGAGACAATTTTGGCGATCGCTGCTTTATCTATTTTAGTCACAGCACCTTTAGGAGCCTGGGCAATTCCTAGTTTTGCACCAAAATTGTTAGAGCGCGGTGAGGTAGATCCAACAAAAGTAGCGATCGCACGTCCGATTGTACTATTAGCTGCGGTTGATACTTCTCAATTAGCTTCTGAGGTATTAACTAAAGCCGCCGAGTTTGCTCGTCGTAGCGATGGAGAGGTGATTGTATTACATGTTATCGGCACAAGCGACTCCAAAGAAATAGAGATGCTGCGATCGAAATCTCAGCGAATTTTAGCAGATATTCGGCATCAGTTCATTACCGTTACAGGTTCGATTCCAGAAGAAATTATTCGGGTTGCTGGGGAATATCAAGTTGCCGATATTATCATAGGTAAGCGAGGGCATCAACCTTGGGAAAAGGTTTTGGTGGGTTCCGTTTCCCAAGCAGTAGTAGAATCGAGTTTAATTCCTGTCATTTTAGTTGAGACAAGGGAATAGTGAATAGTGAGTAGAAACCATGGCGTTACTGCCGGAGCAATAAATATGCTCCCAAACTACGAACTAACCACGTGAGATTTATCCGCACCTGATGTAAGTTTTATTTCCTGGATTAAATTTTGTGAGAGTTCTTCGAGCAGTATTTTTGCTCCCGATAAATTGCTAGGCACAACTAAGCCAATTAATTGCATAGCTTCAAAAAGCATATTTTCTTCGGCTTCTCCTAACTTCCCATCAGCTTCAAGGATTTGTGTCAGGATGTCAGATTCTCCTAACAAGTTTTCTAGAGAACGATTGGAAAGTAGTAGAGTATTTATTTCTTCCCTTTTATCATCAGGAATATTAGCTGCTAGTGCTAGTTGTAAAACTAAACGTAAATTTGTTTCTGGGGGAATTGAACAAAGGAAAATCAAGATATTTTTTAGAGTCTGGGTATCGAGGAGTAAACCTTCGAGATGCTGATTGATGTAATTTCCATTCTCCAAACTTGGTAACATAATTCCTCTTCATTTACTTTCTTTTACGTTTTTAATTACGATTCCTATTGTCAAATTTTTGTTATTAATCAAATGGGCATTTTCCCGTTGTTTTGAAACCTGTCCAGGGGTCGGGTTGAGGAAAGAAATTAGGTTTTACAATCGTATTTTCAAATTCTCGATGAAATACTTTTGTCGTTGAAGGTGACATTGGCGGGACGATAACACTCCATTCCCCATAAACCTTTCGACCTTGATTTGATTCGCGATCGCAATGCTTGATAAGTTGCTCTGAGGCTGTGTGATGATCGACCATTGAAACGCCATTAATAGCAAATGAATGTAAAACAGCAGTATTCAATTCAACTAATGCTCTGTCTTTCCATAAAGATAATTTAGAACGAGTATTCAATCCCAATTTTTCTCCAATAATTGGTAGTAAATTGTAGCGGTGAGCATCACCAAAATTGCGGGTAGCTATTTCGGTACTCATATACCAACCGTTAAATGGTGATGCAGAATAGGACACTCCACCAATTTCCAAACTATGATTAGAAACGGAAGGTAAAGCGTGCCATTTTAAACCTAGGTCTGCAAACCAAGGTAATTCCGGATGAGTAATAGGGACTTCTAAAATTACATTTTGAGGAATGTTGAATAATTGTGGTTTTTCTCCCGGCATTTGAATAATTAACGGTAAAATATCGAAGTTCGTTCCTTCACCATTCCACCCCATTTGTTGACATATTTTTGTTAGTTCAATCTGCTCTGGGTCACCAATAATTGTACCGTCTGCAAGTGAATAACCTGCATAACGAAACAGTAAAGGATTCCAAATCCGAATACCTGGCTTTTCGGGTTGATTGGGTGCAAAAATAGAAATCGTTGATTTAATATTGCCACTATTTGTTGCTAATTTAATATGTTCTACTATTGCTTCAAATATTTCAGATGCAGTAGATAAATGCCTCAAGTCGCGAACTATTAATGTCTTCCACATAATCCTACCGATACAGCGCGTACTATTTCGCCAAGCAAGTTTTGCACCGTAGGTAATTTCCTCTGAGGTTTGCCAATATGTTCCCGTTTGTTCAACCTCGCAGCATATTTCAGCAAGTCGTTTTTCAAGATTTTCTATTGGTATATTTTGTTCTGTACAGAATATTTTGAGGTATTCTGCAGCTTCAGAGATAATAGAGTTTTGATTCGAGTTTACTTTTTCAGTTAATAGATCATCTTCTATATCCGCAGGAAACAAATTACTAGATTCTTTGAATTTTTGACTCATGGTATTTACTCATGTGGAAGGAAATGATATTTTTACAAATGCAATGTAAGTAATACCATTTCTTTATAAAAATGCGCCGAATTTAGCCACCATTTCGGTTGGCTTTGTACCGGTAGCTCCACTCTTCCAGAGTGCGAGCGATTAAGCGCAACCTCATACAGAATTGGTATAAGTCTTAGATGGACTCAAACTAGGTCATTCTTGGTTCTTGAACACTTCTATAAATGAG
>JBCBQE010000553.1:0-4952 GCA_039820385.1 Cyanobacteria bacterium J06635_10 | reverse complement strand
TGCCCTTAGTATGTTGTGGAGATTGGTGTGGTGGAGATATTATCTCTAGCGCTATAGTTTCTGGAATCGCCGCAGCAGAATAATCATTGCCCTTAGTATGTTGTGGAGATTGGTGTGGTGGAGATATTATCTCTAGCGCTATAGTTTCTGGAATCGCCGCAGCACAACATATTAACAATCAACTTCAGTAGCGTGAATTGCCGGGAATGAATTTTCTTGATGCTTTCTAAATTGATTCATTTTGAAATATTAATGTAGATACATTGCTGTTAGTTTATCTACTTATTGTGTGCTGCAATAAAACATCACCAACAGGGCAAATTTTGCGTTATTTAATTCGATAAAAAGACGTAGCAATGCTACGTCTCTACATTTAAAATACTTCCAAAGGTAAATGATTTTCTCCTTTCATATTCGCCAAAATACTCGCAGCCTTTTCAATCAAATCTACATTGCCATTGAGAACATCATTGCGAGTCATATTGTGAATATAATCTGGAATGACTCCAAAATCTTCCAACGGAAAACCATTTTGATTACCCACACGAGTAGAGCGTCTTACAGCCATTCTTATTTGTGCATTTCTAGGTAAAGGAGAAAAACCTAGAGAATTGAATAAATCGTGATATTCCCAAACATTAGCACCACCAGCACCGGTATTTCCACTAGTTCCAAGAATTGGTCCTACCATATTATCTTGGAATCCTGCTGCAAACATATCTGTAGTGCTATAACACAAAGCATCAGTAATCAAAATTGTAGGACCAAAATATTTTCTTCCGTGTTGATTAATCTCATCAATATAATAAGAGTATCCGCCAATGGGATAACCCAAAGAATAAACAGCACCTGTTTCAACCGAACGCTCAATCGAACTTTTCCAGGGTTCTGGTGCTATTTTTAAAGTTGTTGGTGTATTAATAAATTGGAATAATTCTGGTTGAATTTTGTTTGTAGTGAATAACTGGAGAATCATTTCACCGGCTTCAACATATCCACCACCATTACCGCGAACATCAATTATTAAGCCATTTCTAGGTAGTTGATCTAAAACACGAATTAAATCTTGAACAAATTTCCATCTCTCATAAATCAAGAAACTGTGAATTCTAATATAACCAAATTCACCATAGAAAGTATTGCGAATACTCCATTGAAAATCTGTTTCATAAAATATTTGATTATCTGATTTATGAGTTTGAGTAAACAAACCTTTCTTAATTTTTTGTAGCTTTAAAGTTTCAAAATCAACTCCCAAAGAACCATAAGATTTGAAATTACCCACAGAGCGATCGTTTGTTTGAGCTTGAGTTTCTGGTAAATTCCATACTTGCCATTGAAAACGATGTTCGTAATGCTCTTGATTTGCCGTTAAAAAAGAAATATACAGCCATTCTTCATCGGGAATCAAATATTTACTTCCCGAACGAAAAGTCATAGAATTTAAACTGTGAGTTTTACGTGCATGTTCGTTACTACCATAAGTTCGCAAACCATTTAATTCAATTGCACGTTCAATTGGTATACCATTCCAATGAGTAATAATTACTCCTTTTTGAAAATTTGCATCTTCAAAATCTTCATTTACGTGAGAAACAATGTAATACCTTTGATTATTTTCATAAAATTCCTCAATCATGAAAGGTAAAACAAAATTAATCGATTGATAGGGCATCGGAGGCATATAAACTGTATGTAAATCTCTTAATTCAGTAAATATGCTAATCATCTCCTGCTGAAAATTAAGTTCGTTCATTTTCACCAAACGATACTTAAGTAGCTTCAAACGTTGTATGGGATCTATAGCATTTCTTGCTCGTTTTAAAGGTAAATGAACGTATATATTCTCAATAAAACTTAAAGCCTGATCGACAATTTCTTCCCTTTCTTCCCTAATCGATTGCTCAATAATTTCTTTCTTTTGTTCTTCCGTTAACCCCATCGCAGCGACTACATTTTCCAACTTATAGTCAGCCATAATTATTTATACTCCTTGCAGCCTGTGTTAGAAAGAATACAGCTATTCTTACACAAACTGATTTTTAAGGGTCAAAATTTTAATTATTTTATGGCTACAGATGTAATGTTGTAAATTTTATAGGCAAATATTGCATTGACTATAAAACGGACTTTGCCAGGAGTAATCCTCACTGGGAGGGGAACTACAACCCCCTCTATGCCTCAGAGCAGAAGCCCTCTTGGACTACTTTTCTAATACTCCACTATAAGAAAATCTATGATGTAGTATTAATGATTACATTAGAAGTAATCTGTTTTCCCCACAAAAAAAGCCATTTCAACACTCGGGAGAACCCCAAAAACAACAAATCACCAAAACAAAAATACTTCTTTCTTCATGGAGCCATAGATTTGTTTTGTTTTTGGGGTTTACACAAATTTTATAATTATTGATAATTAATCTGTTTCAAAATAAAACGATCGAAAACAATATCTCTATTCATTTATTGAGATAAAATTGATGTTTCAAAATATAAATATTATTTATAAGTAAGTCGGCACAAATAAACCGAGCTATGTTAAAAAATGTAAATTACCTTCAAAGCCTTACTCCTATTCCCTATTCCGGTATTACTATTTTCAACCCTTCTTATTCCTATCCCACACAGGATGAGATTTTGGACTTTTTGATTTGTTTCAGCTTTTCAGTTTAGGCTTATCGCCAATTTTTTGATTTTTCTAAATTAGCTTGCAGAACAAAAATACTATACAATCTAATTGTTCTTAAATAGATAATTTAACCATAATCACATGTATTCCGAAGAGTTGCTTAAACTAGAAGATTTACAACCTTTTATTAATCAACCAGAAACTTTAATTAATCAAACTTTAGAATTTCAACTTCAGGTTGCAAATTATTTACAAACTCCACGTCAGCTTTTAGAAATATTAGCTAATAATAGTTCTCATTATCTAGTAGTAGAAGCTGCAAAATTACACGTTAACTTAGCGGGAGAAATGGTCGATAATTGGCAATTGGTTGCAGAAAATGCGATAAAAAATGCACCATTAGCAGAAAACGATAGATTAGTTGCAGAATTATTAAAAATTGCGCCAGTACCAGAATATTTGATAAGTGAATGGATACCGGGAAATAGATTAATAGAAGGTTTAGAAAATCCTTATTTAACTAAGAAAGATAAAATTAAATTATTGGAAAGATTGGCGAAATCAACAATAATTGAAGAACGTTTAAAAGCAGCAGCACATCCAGATACACCAAGGGAAACATTAGAAATATTAGCAGGTGATTTAGAATTACCGATTCGGATTGCTGTAAAGTATCGAGATGATAGTTTAGAAGACGTTATTCAAGTAATTGAAAATCAGCATGAGATAGCAGCAAATTGGGAAACCTTACCGCAACAGTTGGTTGAATTAGCGGGGAGTAAATGGAGTTGGATAAGACAAGCTGTAGCTAGGAATTTTTATACACCAGTTGAAGTTTTGAGGGAATTGGTAGGGGATAGAGAAGAGAAAATACAGTTTGCTGTTGCGTTTAACCTTGCGACACCTGGAAACGTACTTGATTTATTGGTAAATCATTATTATGGAGAAATAACAGAAACTATTGCAAAGCATCCCAATGCTTCGGAGGATGCTTTAATAAAATTGCTTCCTCAGTATAACTTTTGCATTTATAAAAGACCAAATCTACCAGCTGGAGTTTTAGCAGAATTAATAAATTATGAAGAGGAAAAATGTGATAGATATAGAAGGTTCATCATTGAAAATCCTAACTCTCCCGGTTCGACTTTAGCTAAAATTCTTGATTGCGATATTGCTGGTGAAAGAATTAATATTGCTAGTCATCCGAATATATTAGTTAGTTCCTTAGAAAAACTTGCTCAAGATTCTTCTCTTTCAGTACGTCTTGCTGTTTATCAGAATCCGAAAACACCAGAAAATTTAAGAAATCAGCTTTTAGAAGAATTTTTGAACTTTGACAAAAATCAATTTTTAGCTAAGGAGTACAATAATGAGATTACATCCGAGGATATTTGGAAAGGTATAGCTGAATCGGTAAATACTTCTGCTTCGGTTTTAGAAAGATTGGCTGATTTTGTAGATTTGGATTCGGAAGCTAATAAGCGGAAAAATATTGCGATACGTGAAGCATCATGCCTTCAGCATATTGCGATCGCCATTTCTTTGATAGGTAATTTCAATACACCAGTATCAACCCGAGAAAAGCTGATACAGAAACTGAAATCAATCTCAAATTCACAAGAAGAAAAATTTGATTGGAAAATATATTTAGCTTTAGCTTTTAATTCAGCAATTCCAGAAGAAGAAAGAGAAGAGTACTTTCAATTAATTATTGATAGTGGTGATTACAGAGGAATTGAACATTTAGCGTTTAATCGTAAAACACCACCTCATATTTTGGAAGATTTAGCAAAACATAAAAATAGATGCATATACGCAATAGTTCAAAATTCAAGTACTCCTATAGATGTTTTATGTGAATTAAGTAAGCACGCATATGAATATATTCATCAAGATTTAGCTAAAAATCCTTCTACACCTCCAGAGATAATTTCAGAACTAGCTTTTTCAGAAGAAGGAATTGAAGCACCAAGAACTTATAATAATAGAACTCATAAATGGGTAGATTGGGGTCTATTTTGGTTTGAATATCCCAATATGCCGATTAAAGAATTGTATCGCATACAATTAGCGAAAGAAATAGAATTTGAGGATAGCAATGCAGAAGTATTTATAAAAACTAAATTTATAGAAGTTCCTCAATTTATAAATTATTTCACCAAAAATAATGGTGAGGTAAATTATCCTATAATTCTTGCTTCAAAAAAAAATACACCTATTCACATCTTAGAGAAACTAGTAGAAGAAGATGATTTGAGTATTCGTATGACATTAGCTCAACGTAATGAAAACTTAAATATTTTATTAAAACTCAGTAGAGATTC
>JBCBQE010000552.1:0-4967 GCA_039820385.1 Cyanobacteria bacterium J06635_10 | reverse complement strand
GTGTGAACCTGGAGAGCAGTGCGTTGCGGAGGAACACGCACGCCCAGTAGCAACTGCGGAGAATTTATTCCAAGGCGGTTGCCCTCGAATGGTGCAAGATCTGAACAAATCCGTTTGCAAATATTTAGATTTCAGAGAATTGGGTTAATTTCTAAAAAGTTTAAACTTCAAAGTTTATCTCCTACTAGAAAAGAGATTTAGAGAGAAATTTACCTCAATCAAAACCCATATCTGATATAGAACTCGCGCATCTTCATAAATTGGAAAAAATGAAAATTCAAACTGCGACTTTAGGTTATCCCCGCATTGGTAAAAACCGTGAAGTAAAGAAAGCTTTGGAAGCTTTTTGGGGTGGAAAAATAACATCAGAATCGCTTTTACAGACAGTCAAAGAAATCGAAGAAGCTAACTGGAAAACCCAATTAGATACAGGTATCGATAAGATTGGAGTTGGTGACACTACACTTTACGACCACATCCTTGATTGGACATTTCGTTTTGGTTTAATTCCCGAGCGATTTCAGCAATTTTCTGGATTAGAACGTTATTTTGCAATGGCTAGGGGTAAAGAAGGAATACCCGCGCTGGAAATGACAAAATGGTTTGATACAAACTATCACTATTTAGTTCCGGAGATATCTAATAAAGCATTAACAGCAGATTGGAGTGATTTTGTTGAAACAGTGAGTCGCGCTCAAAAAATCTTAGGTAAACGTGCAATTCCTATCGTTTTTGGTCCTTGTACATTGCTACGTTTGAGTAAATTGGAGGTGAATATTGAGCAAGCGATTTCTGTTTTAACTCCGCTTTATACTGAACTGCTTACCTCATTGAAATCTCTTGGTATTTCTGAAGTACAAATTCATGAACCCGCGCTGGTGTTAGGTGATGCAAATAATTGGCAGGAATATTATCAAACTGTCTATAATTCCCTGTGTAATGTGGGAATACCGCTTAATTTAGTCACCTACTTTGATGACTTGGGTGAAACCTATAGTTGGGTAATGAATTTACCCGTAAATGCAATTAGTTTAGACTTGACTCGCGGCTGTAATTTGGAATTAATCAAAACCTATGGTTTTCCTAAAGATAAACGTTTGGGAGTAGGAATAGTCGATGCAAGAAATATTTGGCAAATTCGTCCGGAAGAAGTTATCTCCAAGCTGGAAAATATCAAAGATATAGTCAGGGAATTTGAAGTGCAGCCTTCTGCTTCCTTACAATTTGTACCCTACGACGCAACGCGAGAAACGCAACTTCCCGAAGCTTTACGTAATGTTTTGAGTTTTGCCGAACAAAAGCTACAAGAAGTAGTCTTTTTAGCTCAGAAAATTACTGTTTGTGATGCTAAATGTAACCACGAACCTTTAGTTAATTTCAATCGAGATAATAGCCAAAATAAGTCAAAATTTGACGCGACTAAACTCACGGTTACACATTATAAAAAAGACCAAAAAAGAATTGAAACAGCTTGGGAAGAATTTCGCCGTTTTAGCCCGATAAATCAAATAGTTCAACAACAACTAAAATCACCCTTCGGGTTCGGTAGTTTGCAATCGACGGAAACCGCCAAGACTGCAACTACCTCACTAACAAGCAAAGATTTTGAACGTAGCATATCCTATGATTTAAGATGTTCGTTACAAATTTCATTACCTGCTTTTCCTACAACTACTATTGGTTCTTTTCCCCAAACATCAGAAGTACGTAAACTCCGAGTTCTTTACAAACGAGGTGAAATCAGTCAGGAAGATTATCAAACAGCTATTAAGGGTCAAATTCTTGAATGTATAAAAATCCAAGAAGAAGCAGAAATTGATGTTTTGGTACATGGGGAATTTGAACGCACAGACATGGTGGAATACTTTGGTCAACAGCTAGAAGGTTTTGCTTTTACTCAAAATGGCTGGGTACAAAGTTATGGTAGTCGCTGCGTGCGTCCACCAATTATTTATGGGGATGTGATTCGCACCCAAGCAATGACTGTAGATGAATTTATTTATGCTCAATCTTTGACAGAAAAACCTGTAAAAGGAATGCTCACAGGTCCGGTGACAATGATAAATTGGTCTTACACTCGGACAGATATTTCTCGTCAAGAACAAGCTTTTCAAATTGCTTTGGCGTTGCGAGATGAGGTAGCGGATTTGGAAGCTGCAGGTGCAAAAATAATTCAAATAGATGAACCGGCTTTACGTGAAGGTTTACCATTGAAAACCCAACGTTGGAATGAATATCTACCTTGGGCAGTGGATTCATTTAAATTAAGTGCAGGAATCGCCAAGCCCCAGACACAAATTCATACCCATATGTGCTACTCAGAGTTTGGCGATATTATCACCGATATCGAACGGTTAGATGCGGATGTATTGTCGATTGAAAATAGCCGTAGTAACAATGAAACGCTGTATGAATTGACAGATAAAGGCTACTCAAAACAGGTAGGCAATGGGGTTTATGATGTGCATAGTCCTGCTATTCCTAGTACTGAACAAATGTTGTCACAATTGCGGACTGGAATTGCCAATTTACCCGTAAAACAAATTTGGGTAAATCCAGATTGCGGTTTGAAAACTCGGAGATGGGAAGAGGTAATTCCAGCTTTAAAAAATATGGTGTCAGCAGCTAAAAAACTTCGTGAGGAAGCCAATGTGACTAAAGGAGACTAATTAATTTTTACCAGTTGGTTATATAGCTAGGGAAGCCACTTCTAAAATGGGGCGCAAGAATGTTTTTTCTAATACCAATAAGGTATAGTTATCTCGCGTCCCTTTTTCGCTTATTTAGAATAAAATTAACACCATATGATGAAAAAAATTGAAGTAGACATTCTCAAAAAAACGTCACAACATTAACATAACCTTGACATAAACTCTCCGATAAATAAAACAGTTTTTCTGGTAACATTTTTCCCAAAAACACAGATTTTAAACATCGCCAAAAAATAAATAATGTGTTACACCTAATTAATTCTAGGAACAGAATGAGAATGATTCTCGTCCATTGAATTTAGAACTGATTGATAATAGCAATTTCTGTATTTGTAGGAGAATTAAGTGAAAAAGTTACTCGCTAATTTACCAAGAAAACCCCTAGCTTTTATTTCTCTAGGTTCACTGTTAATGACTGGAAAAATAGCCGTAGCTAACGAAACTGCTAAGAAAGTACAACCAGTAAAACGTGCAGATGCTAGCACTAAACCAGTTTCCGGAGAAAGTCAAAAGGCTTGTGTGAGACATTCAAAATTCGGTACATTTTTCTGTGCAAATGCGAACGAATTATCCCATTTAAAAAAAGGTAATCCACAAATTGATGCTGCCGATTTAAATAATGAGAAGGCGTTACTTGGTGTTACAGATGAAGAAAGTGATGCTGCTGTAAATATGTTTGGTTGCGATTGTGTTGCATCGATAAACTGTTTACGTAAGCTGCGAAATCGTTTACCGTAGCATGAATTTTACCGTCGTAATTTCTAATTAATTATAAATATAGGGTGTAATTACTTCAAAGGTATAGGACAAATTTATTTATTTATAGGACTTACGCAACCGGCCGCCTTTCCTTGTAGGGGAGGCAAAAAGTGGTGTAGATTTACGAACCACTTTATTGCCGTTGCTTGTAGACTGACTGATTCTGAAGGCAATAATAAGACGGTGAGGGTACGGCACCAGCCGGGTATTGTGACAATTGCGTAAGTCCTGATTTATATTTTTGTTGTTTTCTATGCCTTTAATTATGAACATATTATTGTTCTTAAAATTTATTTTTCGGTATCGTTTTGATGTTCTCATACCTCTAAAAATTATATGAATCGTCGCAACTTTCTGACTTTATTTAGTGTAAGCTTATTCGCAAGTTGTTCGCCTTTATTATTCGCTGCTAGTTACGCAGCCGAATCCAAACAAAAATCCAAAAAGAATCCATCGAAATCTAAAAGATGGATTTCTGTAGGAACTGTAGAAGAGTTAGATAAAGCAGGTCAAATATTAAAAGAGGAATCGTCTTTAGGTGCAATTTTAGTAATTGGTACATCTAAAAGTAAAAACTTGATTGCTGTTAATCCAACTTGTACCCACCTTGGTTGTACTGTGGATTGGGAAGCAGAAGAAAATATATTTCTCTGTCCCTGTCATGCTTCAGAATTCACTACAGATGGTAAAATCCAAAATGGACCAGCAGCAAAACCACTCTCAACTTATGAAGCCAGGATACTGTTCAATACAGTAATGGTAAGACCTGTTTAATAGTTATCGTAAATACAATCTGATTAAAATATTGCGAATAAATACGCAACAGCATCTACCAAACCATTGACCCCAGACATCAACTCCCAAGATTGGCAACAAAATTTTATTTCTACCAACCGGCGTTGCAATTGGCTACAATGCTTGGCGTGGCTATTTGAATGAAAAACGTGGTGTTGTTATTTAACTAATTTACCAATTACACCACCCCAATGTTTCCAAACTGTATGCAAACAATTGGTGGAATTTTAATCAACTTTTATTCCGTCTAATTTAACAATATAGATTTTAAATAATAAATATTTATTTTGGAATAAATTTCTATTCTTTCAATATAGCAAGACTGTGCCAAATCGGGAAAATCCTACGAATTGGAATTAATTAAATTCCCGAAACCTTTATTATATAAGGATTATATAGAACTGTTTTCTACTATTTTTAGAATTGTCAATCTTAAGGCCTCTCAGTTTACAGTTCAAGAGTATTATCAACACTCTTTACCAGTTCCCATGCTTGTGATATTTTTATCAACCAATTTACTAGTATATGTATGTATTTGATAATTACTTTCTAACTTTTTTGTTTACTTTCCAACTTTTTTTTAAGTTAATATTTGTTAATATTTTATCGAAGAAGCGATGTGAGGAAAGATGCGAAGACTTAAAACACAGGTTCCAGTTTGGCTTTCTGGGGCAATAGTAACAATAACCACAATCACTGCTG
>JBCBQE010000551.1:0-4968 GCA_039820385.1 Cyanobacteria bacterium J06635_10 | reverse complement strand
TCTATTATATATAACGGCTTGTACATTACTAGTATTATCCTTACCTCAAAATGCCTTTGCTGGTGAAGATAATGCAAATCTAAATCAAAAGATTAATTTAGAATCGGAAAATCTAGTTTATCGGCTTAAAGAAGCTAAACAACAATCACAAAAGAAAAAGCAAACTACGACAAACACTCCCGAAATTGAGGCAAATATATCTGCTGAATTTTCCCGAATTAGTATTCAAGCAAAAGACTTACAAATAAAACAGAATCTTTCTCCTTTACAACAACCTCCTACAAGACTTCTAAATTTAGAAACAGCTAATCAACTACCTAAAGGTTCGGTACAATTTGAAGCGGGTACTCATCAAGCTACCCCAGCAGATAATCGGCGTGGAAATACTGGCTATCAAAATTACTACACTTCTTTGAGTTGGGGAGTTACAGATAAGTTACAGTTAAGTTTTGCAGCACAATTCTTTGACGATCCAATCAAAAGTGAAATCAACGGAAGATTCCCCGCTTTGACATTTGTCTCTTTTGCCCCAAGCGTTAAATATCAAGTATTAAAAAACGAACATTTAAAAATAGCAGTAAGCGGTACCGCTGAATTATTAGAAATTTCTTCCGATCCTGGATTATTTAATAATACTAATAAAAATTCTTCGGAATATTTCGGTATTGGAAAAGTAGAAGTTCCAGTTACTTACAATGCTGACGATGAACTTCAGTTACATTTTACCCCCGGAGTCCTATTCTATCCTGATAAAGTAAAAGGAGCAGATTTTTACGGAACTTTCGTTAATATTGGTGCAGGTTTAAGTTGGCAAACTTCCGAAAAGTTGAACTTATTTGCTAATGCTAATTTACCTGTACTCGGTGGAGGTAATACTTTAAATTCTGAAGATAACTCTATTTTCCGTAAATTAGTATGGACTGCTGGTACCCGTTATGCAATAAATCCTCGTGTGGGAATACAAGCTTACGCAACTAATTCATTTGGCGCAACTCCAACTACTAGTCTTTTAACTTTTATTCCAGATGGAAATGAAGTTATATTTGGCGCTAATGTAAAGTATATTTTTGATTTCGGTCAAAACTATGCTTCTAGTTTTGGAAATAAACCCGATATTCCCCTTTCTAATCGAGATACACAGTTATTATTAGATGGTTTTACCCTTAGCAGCGCCAGTACTTTAGCACCAGACAAAATCCGATTAACTACAGGTTTGACTTCCGGAGGTAACGCTAAATTAAGTCTGATGTATGGCTTGGCAAATGATTTACAATTAGAAATTCCTCTCGAACAATTTGGTAATTACGATAATCTTCCTGATGAAGATAGTTTTGGAAATGGAGTAAAATTTGGTGCGGGTGCAAAATTAAGGTTCCTCAATCAAGCACAAGGCGATCCAGTTTCTTTAAGTTTAAAAGTAAAAGGAGTTAGAGATTTCGGCGAACGTCCTAACCAAGGAACTTTGTTTTTTGAAATACCTATCGTTTACCAAAATAGTAATAAAACGGCACTATTTGTGAATCCTAAAGCAGCATTTTACGAAGCAGAAGAACGCTTGGGATTAGGATTGGGAATAAATCAAGTTGTATCCGATAAATTCCAATTAATTGGCGAATTAACTCCCATTTCCGGACATGAATTAATTTGGAGTACGGGTTTACGCTACTTTCAACCTAAAACAGATTTAGGAATAGATATTTACGCGAGTAATACCAGCGGACAAAATTCAATTGGAGGATTAGTCGCAGATACGAGTACTAATATCGGTTTCAATGTCCACTGGTTATTTGGTTTGTAGTGTTTGTATTAGCTATCGTCGTATCTTGCACAGAGTCTTGATTTAAACCAAACAATATGCGTATATTAAATTTAACGGCTTATACATTATTAGCTTTATCTGTTCCGACAATTTCTCTTGCTGGTGAAGATAGTGTAAATCTAAGTCAGGATAGTAATTTTAAATCTGAAACTTTTAAGATTAATCATAATAAATTTGAGAAAGAAATTAAATTTAATATTGATTCAGATAATAAATATATTCTGGATACAAATAATGTATTTGTATCGACAACAAGTCAACAAAAATATAATTTTGATGGTCTTGCGGAAGTAGTACCAAATCATACTAGTAATTCACAATTCACAGTTGTTGAACTATCTCAAATAGATGATTTGGTAATACAAAATCGTCAACCTATCTTCACCACAGCAAACCAATTAAAACAAGGAGAAATTGTCACAAATCTCCGTTACCGTCACTTTTTTCAATCAGGAACTGCGGAGGAAGATGGTCTTACAGGTCAGCCTAGTATCGGTATTACTTGGGGTGTTACAGATGATTTAGAGTTAACCTTTGATGCTCAAACTGTTGATAATGCTGGTCCAGTTCGTCAAGGTGAATTTAATGCTCAACGTATCAACCCTACTGGTTTTGGACCAAACTTCTTTCAAGAATTTACTCTACAAGCAAAACAAAGAATTTGGCAGAATAAAAAAGGTACCCAAGCACTTAGTGGTGTTGTTGCCGCTTCTATGGGAAATGCAGATAGACCTTTTGTATTTTTTAAAGAAAACCGAGCTGAACCTATTAAAAATGGATTAAATAATGAAATTATTACTTCTTTAGAATTACCTTTTACTGTAAAAACTGATAAGCGTTGGCAATTTACTGTTTCGCCTAAAGTTGCTTTTTTACCAGAAGACAATGCCTTATATTTCAACACCGCTCCTATTAGTAATCCAGGTTCTTTTGGTACTGTTTTTGGTTTAGCTGGAGGTGCTAGTTATCAGCTCAATTCCAGACTAATATTATGGGGTGATAGCTTTGTTCCTTTCACGGGTAATAATACAATTAATCGAGATACGGGTTTACCTGCTCGTAATATTGCTTTTAATGCAGGCATAAGATATTTAGTTAATCCTAGGTTGGCTACAGATTTATTCGTTTCTAATACTTTAGGCAATACAGGAGCTTTGTCTATAGTCACGGATAGAGATTACACTGCTCTGGGATTCGGTATTACTTATTTACCAGGAGTTACCAGTGCTAATCGTCGATATCCTCAACATTTTCGTTCCACCGTGCAACCTTCTCCCAATACTAATGCTGGATTTGGATTTTTAGATGGCGGCACACTTGAAGCACAACAATTACGTTTCAATCTGCAAGGGGGTAGTCAAGGGCTATTAACTGGAATTCGTTATGGGCTATTGGATGATTTGGAAATCGGCGCTTTTCTAGACAATATCCCAGGTACTGTAGATGAGTCTCAGTTAGGATTCAGCGGTAAATTACGCTTTTTACATCAAGCTGATGGCGATCCTTTAACCTTAAGTGTTGCAGGTACGATCGCACGTGCCAATAATGTTCTGACTAACTTTGTTAATAACGATCGCAACAGATTTGACGAGTTAGGTTTATCCAAGCGTGCATTTGCTTTTAGCAACGAAGAAGGAGATGAAGAATTTATCATTACCCTTTCTACGCCAATGCACTATCAATTTCAAAATGGAAGTGCGGTTTGGTTGACTCCTACTTTGGGATGGATACAACGTAATGGATTGGAAATTGCTGGATTTAATTTTGGAGCCTCAATGCCTCTAAATCAAGATTTGAATGCAATTGCAGAAGTAGGTTTTGATTTAAGTGGTAATGGCAATGCTTTTATTGGTAATAATCGTCAGACAGTTATTCCTTGGACAGTCGGTTTACGTTGGAATCCTGCATCACTTTTAAATATATCTAATAACAACACACTTTCTGATTTGCAATTGGAAGCATACCTTACAAATCGACTCGGCTCTTCTCCTTTTAGTAGTTTAAGAGTTCGTGCTGATAATGAAACTGCAATTGGTGTTGGTTTGGTTTTACCACTTCAGTTTTAAACCCAATCGTATCAACTCCGGTTAATTACTGAGTATATTCAAAATACTGTAAAAAATATACATTTTGCGGCATTTTACGCTAATTTTCAGAGCAAACCCATCTTTTTAACAATCAGATTAATGTATTAGTAAAAAAATGTACTTGAAATCATAAGTATGTTTGTCCAAATATTTATCAAAGTATTTAAATTTTGTAAGTAAGTCGGCCTCTAATTTACCCAACTATATTACAGCTTGGGTAAACTTGCTCCAAACCCTTGTTATTAATCACTATTCACTATTCACTTGCCCGGCATTACTATTTTCAACGGCACTCTACTTAGTAAATAATACTAATTACCATTTTGCTTCAAGTTAAGTTATATTAAGATCATGCTTTTTTATAATACAATTAATAACTTTTTAAAATGCCAAAATTTACAGAAAAAAGGTTTAGCTGCCGTACATGCCGTCAACAGGTACTAGTAAGATTTGAGACAAAGCAAGCTATAGTTGGTAATCCAAAAGCTTGTACAAGAGAATGTGCTTTTGGGCTGATGATTGTTGGTGCGAAAGATATTGTCGATCGAGAGATATTTGAAATGATGAAAAATTGTGATTGGTAGGCTACCTAATGTGCAATATCAGGGAAAGGGTAGCCTAACGCACCAAAATTCTGATTAGTGGTAGTTTGAGTTGTATCTAACACACCCTACAATTAATAAAATAGTAATTGGCAAAAGGGAATAGCTCGTTCGGAACATTTACCCAAGCTGTAATACCGCTTGTTTTATTTGTGGCGACTTACTTAAAACAGTATTAATACTTCAAAGGTATTTTCAAGAATTTAGAAATAGTTTTCGCGATTCTAAAAGATTTTCCTGGTGTTGCAAAATAACCGATATCGATATACTTCTTAGATTTTAAATATAATCTAACTCGATAATTTTGCTCGTCATTGCTGTTAAAGTTTGTTTTTTTAATACCAATAAATCTAGTTTTTGTTAAAGGATATTCAACTGCATATACTTTACCAGTAAATAAATGTCTACGTTTGTGAATAATTTTATTCACACTCATATTGATTGCAAAATAATTAGATTC
>JBCBQE010000550.1:0-4973 GCA_039820385.1 Cyanobacteria bacterium J06635_10 | reverse complement strand
AGCTTGGCGAAGAAGTTTATTGAAGCTAGTAAGAATTATCGCGAACAGCAAATAATAATAGTCCGTAAAAAAGAGCAAATAAAAGCCCGTAATATATTTATAGGGCTATTATTAGCGTTTTTATTTCTCATTTCTTTTACAATTGGTATCTGGCGATTGCAAAGAGCTAATATTAACCAAAACAAACGATTTCTGTTAAATCAGAGTGTTGCTTTGATTAGCTATTCCAAAACGCTTTTCAATGAGAAACAACAATTTGATGGATTGATAGAAGCATTACGAGCAGCAATACCGCTGAGGGAGCAAAGAATTCCTCTTCCTGAAAATATAAAACCTGTATTAAGACAAGCCGTAGACGGAGTTAAAGAACGTAATCGCTTAGAAGGACATAAAGGTTCTATTTATAATGTAGCTTTTAGCCCTGATGGCAAAATTTTAGCTTCCGGTAGTCTCGATAAAACTATTAAACTTTGGAATGCTGAAAACGGCAAAGAAATTCGTAAGTTTACTGGACATAAAGGTAAGGTTTACAGCGTCAGTTTCAATCCTAAAGATAAAACACAATTAGCTTCTAGTAGCGCTGATGGAACCATAAGACTATGGAATCTGAAAACTAATGAATACAAAGAGTTAATTGGACATAAAGGTAAAGTTTATAGTCTCAGTTTTACTGATGATGGTAAAATTTTAGCGACCGGTAGTCTCGATCAAACTATTAAACTTTGGAATGTTGAAACAGGTAAAGAAATTCGTAAGCTTACTGGACATAAAGGTAAAGTTTACAGCATCAGTTTTAATCCCAAAGATAGTACACAATTAGCTTCTGGTAGTGCTGATGGTACAGTTCAACTCTGGAATACTAAAACAGGTGAAAGTAAAATACTCAGTAAGCGCGATTATAATGTCCTTGATGTGAATTTTAGTGCCGATGGTAAGAAATTAGCTTCTGGTAGTACCGATGGCACAGTTCACATCTGGAATTTTGAAACTGGTGAAGACTTCACTACCCTTAACAAACATAAATTTAGTGTTAATAGCGTCAGCTTTAGCCCGGATTCTACAACCTTAGCTTCTGGTAGTTTTGATAATACTATCAAGTTATGGGATGTTGCTACTGGTAAAGAAATTACTGCGATCGCCGGACATAAAGATTGGGTTAATAACGTTAGCTTTAACCCCAAAAATGGTAAAAAATTATTAGCTTCTGGTAGTGCTGATGGAACAATCAAACTTTGGGAACTTGACAAAGTTCAAAGTATTACTACTCTTACCGGACACGATAACTGGGTTAACAAGATTACTTTTAATCCCCAAGATAAAACACAATTAGCTTCGGCGAGTGTAGACGGAACTATAAAACTTTGGAATATTAATACTGGTAAAAAACAGAATATTCAAACCCTACATAAAAGAATTAATAGTGTTAGTTTCAGCCCTGATGGAAAAATTTTAGCTTCTAGTAGTGCCTCGGGAAGCATTCAATTATGGAACACTCAAACTCTTGAAGAAATTAAACCTCCCCTTCCAGGGCATAATGATTGGGTTAATGGCGTTAGTTTTAATCCCAAAGATGGTACAAAGTTAGCTTCTGCTGGTAATGATGAAACTATCAAAGTTTGGGATATCAAAACGGGTGAAACGATTTTTGAACGATTTGGGCTTAGTGAATTTAATGCTGTAAGTTTTAGTTTTGATGGTAGTATCTTAGCTGCTGCTAGTTTCGACAATACCATCAAGCTATGGGATGCCAAAACAGGTGAAGAAAAATCTACCTTAAAAGGGCATAAAAATAAAGTTAGTAGTATTAGTTTCAGCCGTGATTGTAACTTGTTGGCTTCTGGTAGCTTTGACAACACAATCAAAGTATGGAATCCTCAAACTGGTGAACTTAAATATACCCTCGAAGGACATACTGGAAAAGTCGAAGGCGTAAGTTTTAGCCCTGATTGCAAAATTTTAGCTTCCGGTAGCGCCGACAAAACTATCAAACTTTGGGATGTGCAAACAGGTAAGGAAATTACAACATTCGCCGAACATCAAAGTGATGTTTTAACTGTTAGCTTCAGCCCCGATGGAAAAATCTTAGCTTCTGGTAGTGCTGATGAAAGAATCATTTTATGGAAAATTCCCAATGACGATCAAATAGCCGACTCAGAAAATGAAAATTTAGCTAGGCTAATTAGTGAAGGTTGTGAGTGGGCACGTGGCTATTTGCAGAACAATATTAATGTCCCCGAAAATGACAAACATCTGTGTAACAATATCAATTCACAATCTACATTTAATGTTGCGCGAGCAAAATAACTAACTTCACCATTTCCTGTCGAAAAATTCTTGAATTATGGTGCCTTGGGAAATAGCCTTTTGATGATAAATTGGCCTAACTGTGGCAACGACTACGGTAAAGATTTAGGACGACTGGTTGAATCGGAGCAAGCAAAATGTGAGTTTCTCCATGAATGTCGTAATTATAGCCAAAATTTCGCTCATTTTATTCAATCAAGCCTTGGTCGTCCCTGCGGTTTGGCAGAAAATATTTTTCCTCCAATCCAAAATTTACCTGGTGCGATCGCCCTTCATCCAAAAACCGGGAAAGTCGCCGCTTGAAACGCACTAACTACGGTGAGAGTTGATCGTAAGAGAACGATCGTCATTATCCCGGTATCACAATCAATTCCTTGGGGAGGGCGCTTGATGGGAACTCCTTTCACTATTTCATATCGTTCCTAAAACGCTACAAACAGATGGTTTACTAGTCTGCGAAAAAAATATTTGTGTGACATTGCAAATGGTGCCACCAGATTGCAACCCGTGGTAATGGCTGCGGCGATGTGCGTTAAAGTCAACCCAGAATTTACCCGTAAGAGCATTGCAACAAGCTTTATTAAATGATTTACAAGCACCAGCAGCAATCGTTTATGTTGTTCAATTTACTACCAAATCATCCAGATTGGTTAATCAGGCAACTGTATTATTTAGACAATTTGGATTCTTATCCTGCTACTGCTAACTGTCCTGACACATCTTAAGTTAAGTACTCGTACGGTACTGACAGTACAGTACAGCTACGGAATAGTCACTGCTTTAAAGGCTTTTTTCGGCGTGTTTATCAGCAAGATTACACATTTTGAATTACTGCTCTAATTATACATAAAGGATACATTTACTAGCTTGTCACTTTTAAATCAGATGTATTTTTTTCTCTACAATCATTACCAGGTAAGGGAAAAAAACTTTTTTGAGTCGGAACGATCGTGCTGGTAACTGGTTATTAGTAGAACATATAATTTCTCAAGCACCCATTTAAATTTAAAAGTAAAAAAAAATACTATTTAAGGAATTGTCCGGATGCACTATTTCAAACTAAGTATCAGTGAAGTGGATAGTTCAAAATAGACATCTACTATGCGTACAGCCATTTCACTTTTAGTTACAAGTTTCGTATTCGGCTCCTTAGCTGTTAACTTTGCAGGAATTGGAAACTCTTTAGTAAATGAAATGTTTTCTGACTCTGGAGAACAAGAATTACTATTTAGCAGATCCAATCCAAACAAGCCTAAAGCACCTCATCGAGGTAGTGGACGTAGACAGTTTGTGGAATATCTCAACCACGGCTAATTCTGCTTCATTGCAACGCAAAGTGCAACATAATGAATATCTAGTCGTGTTATTTCAAGCACTTCTCCCTTATGGCTTTTAGGGTGTTAAATATATCATTGTTTTCCTTATTTGCTTAGTGCAGATAAAACATTTACAACACGACATTGTTAGAATATTGCTCGTTATCCATTCAAATGGATCTGTATACATAGTCAGTCAAATATTAAGTATCAAAAATTTACTGTATCGACTGTCTATATCGATGGCATCATAATCGCTCCTCAAAGAAAAATTGTCCTCCCGTACATCTGCCACTAGAAACTTTTATCCATTTCTATTTGTTTTTATATTTAAAATATGATTTCTGTTACGCCGTAAAGCAGAACATCTTATTTAAATATGCTTACTTTTAGAAAGTTGTACGTTCTTGATTGCAGTAACTGCTTTCTCATTAATTGAGCAGATAATATCTGCTGTCGGGAGGTTGGAATTTTTTTGAGGTGATGTATCTAATAAATTTAGGAGAGCAACTGAGCGCCCGAACTTCCATTACATTGATAGGTACAAATACCGCTATATTCCTAAACTATTTGTGCTGATGCCGCAAGGCAGGATTGTTACAAAAAGGTGATTAATTCACCTAAATATACTATGCATCGTATTCTTCCATTTAAAACTAGAGGTAACTGCCTCTAGTTTTTGTTTAATTTTTATCAGGAATCCAGCAGCGTAAAACCCAGAGTCTTTAGACCTGGGATATAAGCTAGCGTGCGAATTTATTCGCCGTGGTATTTGTTGGCTCTGGTAATGTATCAAGCAAATCTTCGACTATTTGAGTAATAGTTTTATCTTGTTCGGCTGCTAATAAGCGTAACTTATCAAGCCGACGTGGACTAATTCGGATATGTAAATCTTTTTTTCTCATTGTGTACACATATTGAGCACATATATGCTAGTATATAACAAGTTAAAGTAAAAACAAGGGAGGTGATATAGATGCTGGTTCTAGAATACAAAATAGTTGCTAACAAGAAGCAGCATCAATCAATAGAAGAAGCTATTCGGACTACACAGTTCATTAGAAACAAGTGCATTCGTTACTGGATGGACTCTAAGAAAGAAGACAAAGTAAATAAATTTGCATTAAACAAATATTCTACGGTTCTGCGATCAGAATTTAAGTTTGTTAAAGATTTAAACAGTATGGCTGTGCAGTCTGCTGCTGAAAGAGCGTGGTCAGCAATCAGTAGATTCTTTGATAACTGTAAATCTGGTAAGCCGGGTAAAAAAGGTTTTCCAAGATTTCAAAAAGATAATCGTTCAGTTGAATATAAAACCTCTGGGTGGAAGTTAGATAAAACCAAACAGATAGG
>JBCBQE010000549.1:0-4975 GCA_039820385.1 Cyanobacteria bacterium J06635_10 | reverse complement strand
CATTGTTTTGGTAAAATTAGAGTAAATTGTGACCTGTTTTACTTTTGTGTTTAGGCAATTGCTTACCCTACATAATTTACCAGAGCATCTGAAGAAAAAAAGTAGGCTGAATCATTAATTATTAATTACGAATTATTAAAGGAGATGAGGGAGATGGGGAGATGAGGGGATGGGGAGATGGGGAGATGGGGAGATGGGGAGTTAGATTAAATAGTTCAAATCTCCTAACTTCTGACTGATAATTGATAATTGTTAATTGATAATTGTAAAAAAGGATTATTTGCTCTGTGGGAATACGGTACGATTGGCCAGAAGCAGAAATACGCGCAATATACGACACGCCAATGCTAGAGTTAATTTACCAAGCTGCTAGCATTCATCGCCAGTACCAGGATTCGAGAAAGATACAGGTTTGCAAACTGGTATCGATCAAAACCGGCGCTTGTCCAGAAGATTGTAGTTACTGCGCTCAATCTTCCCGCTATAAAACAGAAGTTAAGCCACAATCCCTATTGGATAAACAAACTGTAGTTGATATCGCAAAGCAAGCTAAAAAAAGCGGTATCAGTCGGGTTTGTATGGGTGCTGCTTGGCGCGAAGTGCGGGATAACTCCCAATTCGATCGAGTTTTAGAAATGGTAAAAGAAGTAACAGCATTAGATTTAGAAGTATGCTGCACTCTAGGAATGCTCAACTCTTCACAAGCAAAGCGTTTGGAAGATGCGGGGCTTTACGCTTATAATCATAATCTCGATACTTCACAAGACTATTACAGCACCATTATTACCACTCGAACTTATGGCGATCGCCTCAATACCATCGACAATGTTCGTCAAACAAACGTTACTGTATGCTCCGGCGGTATCCTTGGTTTAGGGGAAAGCGTTGAAGATCGAGTTTCGATGTTACGAACTTTATCGAACTTACAACCCCATCCAGAATCCGTACCCATCAACATCCTTTCTCAAGTCGAAGGTACGCCCTTAGAAAATCAACCCGATGTACCAATTTGGGAAGTAATCCGCATGATAGCCACAGCACGTATTGTCATGCCAAGTTCCGACGTGCGTTTGAGTGCGGGTAGATCGAGACTTTCTCAAGTTGAACAAGCATTATGCTTCATGGCAGGTGCAAACTCCATCTTTTCCAGCGACGACGGAAAGATGCTAACCGTTACCACACCTTGCCCCGGATATGATGCCGATAAAGAAATGTTAGACTTGCTCGGCTTAGAAATGCGAGAGCCAGCCAATCGGAAACAGTTAACAGTGAGCAGTTAACAGTCAACAGTCAACAGTGAGCAGTGAGCAGTGAGCAGTCAACAGTCAACAGTGAGCAGTGAGCAGTGAGCAGTCAACAGTCAACAGTGAGCAGTGAGCAGTGAGCAGTTATAGTTTAAAACTTGTAAAACTTTCGCTGTTTTAATTGTCCTAATTCCTACCCATTAATTGCTGGTTAACCAGCAATTAATGGGTGGCAACTGTTCACTGTTCACTGTTCACTGATAACTGTATTAAAGTATCTTGGCAGCACGCAAGCCGAATAGTAAACCAGCAGCGATGCCGATAAACACAACCAAGAAAGCAATATATGAAATTACAGCTAGTACCATTTACTTTTCTCCACAATAGTTCATAAATATATTGAAGCATTAGTTATGGGGCATTGGGAATTGGACTGAAGGGAATTAGGAATTGGATATTGGGAAAGATAATTATCAACTGTTCATTGTTCATTGTTCATTGTTCATTGTTCATCTCCCACTCTCCCGAATTACGATACAATACAGTCCACGGGGGCTTGTATGGGGGTAATTCTGTGTCTTCTACGATTAATGTAAATCTACCGCTGTCGTCTTATGAAATTGCGATCGCACCGAGAAGTTTGGATCAGCTCGGCGATTATATGAATGGTTTGCAGTTGGGGAAGAAGGTGTTGTTGGTTTCTAACCCGACTGTTTTTGCACATTATGGGGAAAGGGCGTTAAGTTCGCTCAAAGCTGCTGGTTTTGATGTATGTAGCTGCATTTTGCCCGATGGCGAACAATATAAAAATTTGGATTCTATACAAAAAATATACGATACGGCTCTGGAAAATCGCGTAGAACGTTCCTCCACGATGGTAGCTTTGGGAGGTGGCGTAATTGGTGATATGACGGGCTTTGCTGCGGCTACTTGGTTGCGAGGAATTAAGTTTGTCCAGGTGCCGACTTCGCTTTTGGCAATGGTGGATGCTTCTGTGGGTGGTAAAACTGGTGTTAATCATCCCCAAGGAAAAAACTTGATTGGCGCTTTTCATCAACCGCGTTTGGTATTAATCGATCCGGAAGTACTGAAAACTCTTCCAGAAAGAGAATTACGCGCGGGAATGGCTGAAGTGATTAAATACGGCGTAATTTGGGATGCCGATTTATTTGCAGAGATGGAGAAGTGCGAAAATCTCGACCAAATAGAGTATTTGATGGCTCCTTTCTCTGGTGGGGAGAAGTCTTTGATTGATTACATATTAATGCGCTCTTGTCAAGCCAAAGCTGATGTAGTTAGTAAAGATGAGAAAGAAGCGGGATTGCGAGCAATTCTTAATTACGGACACACTATTGCTCATGCCGTGGAAAGCTTGACGGGTTATAGCGTAGTTAATCATGGTGAAGCAGTTGCTGGAGGCATGGTAGCGGCGGGAGAAATTGCTGCGAAATTGGGAATGTGGCAATCTTCAGAAGTGGAAAGACAAAATGCTTTGATTGAAAAAGCGGGTTTACCAACAAAGTTGCCAGCAGGGTTAGATATTGCAGAGATAATTGAGTCGTTGCAACTGGATAAGAAAGTGAAAGCGGGTAAAGTACGGTTTATATTACCAACTAAGATTGGTGCGGTGATAATTACTGATGAAGTGCCGTCGGAAATTATTCGTGAGGTGTTGCAGGAGATGAGTTGAGGAATAGTTAGGAGTTAGGAGTTGTAGAGACGTAGCAGTGCTACGTCTGTACAGGAGTTAGGAGTTAGGAGTTCAAAATTGTTCACTGCTCACTGATGACTGTTCACTGTTCACTGATGACTGTTCACTGTTCACTGATTACACCTCTTCGGGGTTGACTCCTAATTCTCGCAATTTTGCAGCGAAACGTTGGGCTTTTGCGCCTTCTTTTTCTGCAGGGGTAGGAATCAGGTTTCCTTGTGCATCGTACCAGCGCAACCAAAGGCGATCGATACCTTGATAATTACCTTGCCATAATCCAATGCCTAATTCTAAAGAAGGAAGCCAAATGGAAGGTTTTGTTAAGGTTATTTCTTGATAACGGGCTGCGATGTTTTGAAATACTTGTAAATTATCGGTATAACGGTCGAATATTATATAGTAAGGGATTCGCAGGATTCGTTCGTAGACTTCCCATTTGCTTGGTGGCTGGTTAACTTCTCGTAGAGTTTGCCCTAAATCCTCTTTTTCCGTACCTGGCGAAAGTAGCTCTACTACAACTGTTGGATCTATTCCTTCTTGCCAAACAACATAACTTAAACGCAATTCTCGTTGTTCGTAGAGACGAGAAGCTCCCAACACTGCAAACCAATCCGGACGTTTATACCATAAAGTATGTTGGGGATCGTAATACAAATTTAAGTCACTGGCGACGAATATCTCATCAGTTGGATAGCTTGGTGGTTGAAAAGTTTCTCGCAGCAGTTGTGGTTGAAAATCATGAAATTCGTCAGGCAAACCAGGCTCCTCCGGATCTTCACTAGGAAGATTGTACATGGTGGGCAGTACTTCTTTGGGAGGACGTGGTGGATCTGTTTGGAACATGAGCGTCTTCTGTTACCGACTAAATATAGGTTAGCGGATGACGAGAGGATTAGTCGCTGTTTGATTAAGATTGACACTCCCTGCTCTAAAGAGACAGGGATTCTCAGTTCATCGTAGTTACTTGCTCTACCAGGTTTGCACCAAGTAGAGTAGAGGTTACTACTCCCTGAGCGTTACTTCGGGAATGCCCTTCCCTAGCTCTTTCAAGAATGTTAATAGCTGCATTTATATCGCGTTGCAGATTACAACCACACTGACAAATATGTGTTCTAACTGATAGAGACTTTTTGACTTTTACTCCACAATTTGAACAAATTTGACTTGTATAGTGTGGTTTAACAGCTATCACTTGACGACAATATTTTTTAGAAAAATATTCAAGCCATTGTCTAAAAAGTCTCCAAGCTACATCCGAGATAGACTTTGCAAGACAATGGTTTTTAACCATGTTCTTAACATTTAAATCTTCATAGGCGACTAAATCGTTAGATTGTACAAGCGCTCTGGCTACTCTCTTAGCAAACTCGATACGCTGCCTACTTACTTTTAAATGCTTTCGAGCATATATTTTTCTAGCTTTTTGTCGTCTGCTTGAATCTTTCTTATGTTTGTAAATACGACGTTGGGAGCGTTTGATATTTTTCTCGCCTTTACGTAAAAATCTAGGGTTTTCTAGATGATTACCATTACTATCCGAGTAAAAATATTCTAACCCTACATCCAAGCCAACTTCATTTCTTGTTGCTTCTAACTGTTTTGAATTATCAACATCAATAGAAAACTGACAGTAATACCCATCAGCACGACGCACTAAACGAACTCTTTTAATAGTTTTTACAGGATAAGTATGAACATCCCATTTACCTAACAGCCGCAAGGTACCAATACCTTTTTTATCAGTAAAAATAATACGTCGCTTGGTTTTATGTAGTTTCCATCCTGATGTTTTGTATTCTGTAGAACGGTTATCTTTTTGGAAACGTGGAAAACCTTTTTTCCCTGATATTTTATTCTTGCAATTGTCGTAAAATCTGGATATAGCAAACCATGCTCTTTCTGCTGCGGATTGCACAGCCATACTATTTAAATCTTTGACAAATTTAAACTCATTGCGTAGTTCGGTAGAGTATTTATTTAAAGAAAAACGATTAATTTTATCTTCTTTTTTGGCATCTAT
>JBCBQE010000548.1:0-4986 GCA_039820385.1 Cyanobacteria bacterium J06635_10 | reverse complement strand
GCAAAGTTCGTTACATCATCATCAGTTCTCTCAGATAAATATAATCAGTTACATGTCAACTCAAATCATAAATCTCAACGAGTTTAAAATAAGTAATATTGCGGTTATCTTCAATAGCATAAACCTCTTTCCAAGCATATCCCTTAGAATCTAAGGTAATCAACTCATCTGGGCGAACGATGTAGAGACATCTTTCATTCAATTTTGTTTGGTTTTCAATCGAGGCTAAGCTATATTTTCCTAGGGAATAAATGTTAGCTTGAGAGTCTCCAACCAATGGTGAAATTGGCGATCTTTGATATTTTTCAGGTGGATACTGGGTATAGAACGGTACATGAGAAATAAAATCATGAATCGCATAACAATTACTATTGCGATCGCTGCTCATAATCACGCAGCTATAGGAGTGATTTTCTGCATATTGTATAGCTTCACGTAAGCCATACTTCCAAGAAAATAATGCTTCAGGAGGATAATTGGTGTAATAATGAGTAAAAAAGTAGGTAAAACCTGACATCATAAATGATACCAAAAAGATGCATGCTAACTTGAAGGCTGAACGATTTAAGATGGCTTCTAAATAATTTTTAATTATTGCAACTCCACACCCAGAAAGAATAGCAAATATAGGTGCTCCAGCAAGTGTTCTTAGCGGATTTACAGTATCAACTAATGCTGCAGGTATTGGATATAGAAACAACCAAAATAGCAAGGTTTTCTGATTCTTGTTACCTCTTTTTGCAAGAAATAATGCACATAGTCCAATTGTGACGAATTCAAAATAGTAAAAGCATCCTATGCCAACAGGATTTAAAGACAAGTCTTCAAATCCATCCCAGAATAGGTATTTCGGATTAAAAAACGAAATGTAATTGATAATAATTTTAGATAAGCTAGTCTCTATACCTACTTGGCTTGCTCTAGCCATTCCTTGTGGTGAAATCCAAAATCTAAAGATGGGGATAAAAATTGTGTTGAAAGCTATGAAAGCAGCAATTGACTGCTTGAAGTTATCTATAATGTGTTTCTTATAGATAATGATTAAACCCATCAAAAACAAGGGTACAAAAACTCTTGCTGCATGATAGGTATTCAAGCTCATCGAAAAAATTATGGCACTGAAAATTAGATATGTTGGCTTCTTAAAGCTTTTTAAGAATAGCCAATATCCTAAGCAAAAAAGAAACGGTAGCAAGCTAGCTTCATAAGCACTTCGGCTAAAGTGAATATGCCAAGGATTAATCGCAAGCATAAATGCAGAGATTAAGGCCCATTTGGGGCTGAAAATATGCTTGACAATAAGGAACACCATCCAAACAGTCAAAACTCCAAAAAATGCAGATGGGAACCTAACGCCAAATTCATTAAGCCCAAAGATTTTGACAGATGGAATTGCTGCAAATATGTATAGGGTTGGACGATAGCTATTAAATGCCCTGGTAAACAGTGGCAATAGCTTTCCATAGCGATCCCGTGATGTCTCTAGAATTGAATAAGCTTCATATCCATTAAGTGCTTCGTCGCAGTTAAAGCCCCCAGGAACTTCTGACAAAAAAGTTATCCGTAATAGAGCGGAAATCAGAATGATAATCGACAAAGAAAAAATAATTTTTCTAGAATAAATATGGTTCATATCCTTAAAGGGAGTTTATAGAAAATCTAAACTTTTAGTGGTAGATACAACGATCCCCTTTACGTTTATAAAAATTCCCATGGTTTGTCAGATATATCGCTTTATTAGAATTTATATATCTGAACTTCACAGCTCCGTCATACTTATTTACTAAATCTTTTCTATTTTCCAAAGTCTCGGACTGGGATGAATCGGGTTAATGAAAACGAGCTCTATACTGTAATCATCGGCCTTTTGAAACTGCTCAATCACTGGCTGCGAAGGGTTAAATATGAAAATATTTTCAAGACCATTCGAGACTTTAATAGTTTCAATAGATTGAGACACAAATTGAATCTTTGTCTCTGGATTAAGCTCGTGAAACAGTGGCATTACTCGTCCTACAAAACCGATACCAGGTGAAACTGGATAAATCAAAAAAGGTGCTTCAACACTGTTGAGCACATGAGCCATCGGAACAACATGATAATTCTGTGCTTTGTTCCACCAAGAATCTGCTTGAGATATGCTCATACAGGATAAAACTCCTAATGAGATTAAAAGTGCTGCTACAAGCTTCCAGAACTTCCGAATTTTAGTATTAGCTAAAGCTGAAAAAGCTTGACTAGACAAAAGATAGGCAAAAGATAATTGAATGCCCAAGAAAATTGGGAACAAATATCGGGTAATACTAGAACGATGACCTCCTAGTATTACATCCGGCACGGCTAAAAAAGCTATCGTAGTTCCTATCATCGTTACGACAAAGCCCCAAACTCGTCTTTGAGTGTGACGACAGAGGAAATAAATTGAATAGCCCGCTAGACACAAAGCGGGCAGCATCAAATATAATAAAACATTCCTCAAGGTTAAAGCAGATCGGCAATACGAACTGCCAATAGGAAAGCACCAACCTAGATCAAAGTCAAAGACAGTAAGGCTCAGATTATGAATCCACGCTTTAACTAATAATGACAACTCAACCCCTCTTGAACCCAAACTCACCATGGGGTTTGGATTTGTCAAGATCACTATAATCCAAGGGGAAAAAATAATCACGCCCACTAATATGGCTAACAGGTAGCTTAGAAGCGTTTTCCGAAAACGAAACCTCTCTGCGATTAAAATATAGATGCCGTGACTAATTATGCCGAGCCCAAAGAATAAGAAGGAATATAGCCCGACTGCAACACTGATCGAATAGGTTATCCAAGCAACTTTTGTTTGTCGTCGGATTGCCCTCAAAAGAGCAGTACTAGATATTAATAGGGTAAGAACCCACAAGCTATAAGGACGTGCTTCTTGGGCAAAGAGCAAATGTAAAGGTGAAATTGCTATTGTTGAAATTGCCACCCATCCCACCAGCTTTGAATTAAATAATTCCAAGCAAAGCCAATAAGCTACAGGAAATATGAGTAGACTGAACAGAACAGATAAGCTTCTTACTACTACAATAGAATTGCCAAACCATTGTGCCCACAATCGTGCGGCGATAAAGTAAAGCGGTGTGAGTTGAGGTTCTTCAATAGCTAACCCTTTAATTGTATCTGCCAAACCTTTCTCATCATTAATCTGCTGGTATCTAAGAAAATCTTTAGCAGTCAATATCTCTTGATCTGAAATGTGCTGAATAACCTCCTCTTCCGTATAACCAGAGATCCTCAATGACGTGAAGGATTCATCAAACCAATAAACTTTTCCATCAATGTTCGCACAGCGAAGAGCTATTCCTAAGGAGAGTAAAACGATAAATAAAAATCGCAGGTTAAATTTGAATTTTTGACTGATTTTTTGACTGCCAGAAGCTAATTTCGGAACTAATTGAGTAACCATTAGTTTTAAACTCCTAATATAACTTTATTATGTTGTCTAGCATTACTGAATAACGCTATGAGCACAGTTGGGTGTAGATGTGAACGAGACACTCAGCTCTGAGCTTTATAGCGATTGATCTTGGTGATGCAGAAAACTCTTGAAACCTCTACAAATAAAGGATTCTGAAAGAGATATTGATTTTGGATTTCTCGGAAAAATGAACTAGGACAATGATGTTTTAGTTGTTTTTTTGACTGTCAAAGTTATCTACTATGAGATTCGAAAAAGGTTTTCTGCACCACTGAAGCGATTGGCTAAAAGGAAGCTTTTAATGTGTAGAGCACCTAAACTTTAGTTGTAGATATTATAGTTAAAATCCCCAGCTAGCTAGCTAACTTAGTAATGTGTTTTGCGTATTCTTGATGAGTCCTTTAAACAAGCTATATGAAGGTTGGATAAATTAAAATCAAGGGGAAATGTTGCTGCCCTGTTCTATAGAACTCATTTGGCATGTTGCTGGATTGGCACCAGGTTCAGCAACCCGGTTTCTCACCCGCACATCGTGTCATGCTAAAGCAGAGACTTGAAAAAGGGATTATGACAACCGCAACATCAATGGAGTCAATTCGGGGCGATCGCCCCAAAGTCGTCGTCGTTGGAGCAGGATGGGCCGGATTAGGTGCAACTCACCATCTCGCCACCCAAGGTTATAACGTGACGTTACTCGAAGCCGGGGCTTATCCAGGGGGTCTGGTCGCTGGGTGGCAAACAGCCCAGGGGCGATCGGTTGAAGCGGGAATTCACGGGTTTTGGCATCCCTATCGCAACATTTTTTCCCTAATCGATCGCTTAGGCTTGGATCCGTTTACGCCATTTACCCGGTCGTCTCAATATTCTCCGGCGGGGTTGGAGGTGGAGTCGCCAATTTTTCAGGACGAGCCTCGGCTACCTAGCCCCTTAGGTACGTTTCTCTACACGCGATTTAAGCGCTTACCCCTAAGCGATCGCCTCTCAGCCCTGCCCCTACTCTACGCCCTGATTGACTTTGACAATTCCCACGAGGCTTGGCAGCGCTATGACGGGGTGACGGCGCGCGAGTTGTTTAAGCAGTTTGGCGTGTCGGCAAGGCTTTATAAAGAATCCTTTGAACCGATGCTGCTGGTAGGGTTGTTTGCCCCCGGAGAGCAGTGTTCGGCAGCGGCAGCGTTGGGGATGCTCTATTACTTCATTCTGGCCCACCAAAGCGACTTTGACGTGAAATGCCTGGGTTGTTTCACGCCATTTGCTTCAACCCTACATCGCAACACTCTTTCCCCGCTGTCCTTGGCATTTGCTCGATCTTGTCAATTGCTTAGAAATTGACAATCGGGATTTTGATTGGCACACGATCGCATCTCCCCCCCATCTCCCCATCCCCCCATCTTCCCATCCCCCCATCTCCCCAGCTTGCCCAAGCGTCCTCGCTCTCATCCCTCATTACCGCTGCGAACCCTGGCTGGCCCGGTGTCTTCGTGCCATTACAACCCAAACCCAGCCGCTGGATGGCATTGTTGTCATCG
>JBCBQE010000547.1:0-4987 GCA_039820385.1 Cyanobacteria bacterium J06635_10 | reverse complement strand
AGCAAATAGCTTGATAATCTGCAGGTTGTTGAGGAGATGTTGATTCAGATGTACTTTCGGTAGTTTGAATTGACTGATTTTGTGAATCCGGTTCAAACATCATGCGTAACTGTACGCGAATTTCACTGGTTAATGTAGGAATTTGAAGCGAAAGCCGACGCAAGTGACGCTCAAGTCTATCAAAAGGTTCAATTGAATGAGTTGCATAAGCTATTTTTCCTTCTTCTAAGTAAATCAACCAATTAACTGAATTACTTTGAACTTGCAAACAAGTATTTTCAAAGCAACTAGATAAGTGTCTTAACAAACTTAGGGGAGGTAATTTTGTGAAAGTTGCAAAATTATTCATATAGGATAGAGAATCACAGTAAACAAGACTAAATATTTATAAACATTAATTGAATATTATTAAGTATTAAATAATGAATATTCTGTATGAATCAATTCGTATTCTTCTAACATGGATATTTTAACAGCTAAAAATATTACATCACAGTTAAATTGTTACATTTGTTTTGACAATATCCTAATCAACAATTCTTTTAGGATAAGTTACTTTATCAGGTTTTTATGTCACTTAATTAACTCTCTTTCTAATAGGAGATAATCCCTTAGGAATAGGTATTTCATCCAAAGTGAAAATTTTCTACATATAATCTTTAAGTTTCTACCCATGCATAGGTCCGGATTTATTGTATTCTAGAATTACTATGTATATAAATCCTTATAATTAATCAAGGTCCAGTTAATCCAACTTCGAGCAAATAATGCCTATGGTTTAATGAAAAAATCCTAAAAGTTTGTTGAATGATGTAGGTAATAATGCATTCGTAATTGGCAAACAACAACAGAAAAAACCATCGTTTAAAGCGCCAAAACTATGGTTCGTTTGGAGCTTTAAACTATATACTTTGAACAACCGGAAATCAAACCTTAGAACTTTAATATAGCACCGAAAGTTATGTCCGATACCTTAAGACTAGATGAAGTAGTTGATTTCGCAGAGAACCCAGAACCTCGTTGTCCTTGCGTCTTGTTGCTAGATACATCCGGGTCGATGCAAGGGGCACCAATAGATGCTTTAAATCAAGGCTTGCTAAGTTTTAAGGATGAATTGACTAAAAACCCACTAGCATCAAGAAGAGTTGAAGTATCTATAGTTACGTTTGATAGCAATATAAATGTAGTACAAGATTTTGTGACTGCCGACCAATTTACTCCGCCTATATTAACAGCACAAGGATTAACTAGTATGGGTGCTGGTATTCACAAATCTTTAGACTTGATTCAAGAACGAAAAGCTCAGTATCGCTCTAATGGGGTTGCTTACTATCGTCCTTGGATATTTATGATTACAGATGGCGAACCACAAGGAGAACTCGATGAAGTTATAGATCAAGCATCGCAGCGGCTGCAAAATGACGAATCAAAGAAACGTGTAGCCTTTTTCTCAGTAGGAGTAGAAAATGCTAATATGACGCGCTTAAGCCAGTTAGCGGTGCGTACTCCTCTAAAGCTGAAGGGATTAAATTTTGTTGAAATGTTTGTGTGGTTATCTGCTAGTATGTCAGCAGTTTCTCATTCAAAAGTAGACGAGCAAGTAGCTCTACCGCCAATTGGTTGGGGTTCTGTTTAATATAGTCCAAGTACAACAATTAAACAGCCCTTGCGGTAATCTAAGTTTATGAATAGTTCAAGACAAAAGCTTCACTGGCGGGTAGTGGGTGCATCAGTTTGTGGCACTAGCCATATAAAGAACTCCCAACTTTGTCAGGATGCCCATCACTGGGCGATGTTGCCAAATAATATATTGGTAGCAGCCGCAGCAGATGGCGCGGGAAGTGCAAGTCTTGGGAAGGTTGGAGCAATGGTTGCAACAGAAGCAGCAATTGAAAATATATCCCTCAAGCAGATTAACCAACATACTCTTGGCGACGATACCAGAGCGAAATCTCTACTGAGCGAAGCAATTTTAGCTGCAAAAACAGCAGTAGAAGAAGAAGCAATAGCTTCCAACAGACCACCAAAAGACTTAGCGACAACTTTAATTATTGTGGTAGCCACAGCGGAGGTAGCTGTAGTAGCTCAAGTGGGGGATGGTGTTGCAGTCGTCAAAGATACGGTGGGTAACTTAACGGCTTTAACCCTTCCGGATAATGGCGAATACGTCAATGAAACCAGTTTCTTGACTTCGCCTACAGCCTTAGATTCGGTGCAAGTAAATGTATCTCGTCAGGATATTACCAACATCGCAATTCTCACCGACGGGTTGCAAATGCTTGCCATAAATATGGCTGTCGGTTTACCGCATAAGCCATTCTTTTTGCCCCTATTTGACTTTGTAGCGAATGCTCAAGAGTTAAAAGGGGCAAAAGAGCAATTGGTTAAGTTTTTGCGTTCCGAAAAAATTACTCAACGTACCGATGATGACCTAACCTTGATCATAGCAGCATTAAGCGATTGATAACCGTATTGATATCGGCTGTTGGTACTGTTGAGTCGCAGTCCAATTCAAACAATAAAGTGTAATTTTAAAATGCAGGTACTACGCTGTCTTCCCAATCAAAAAGTTGTTCCGACGAACCTTAACGTCATTTTGGGGCGTGGTGGTGAAGCGTGCATCTACACAGTACCATCAGATGCTGAAATGGTCGCCAAGGTTTACCACAAGCCAGATCGAAAAAAGGCTGGTAAGCTAGAGGCAATGGTTCTTCACCCGCCAGAAAATCCCACCGCATCTTTAGGACATATCTCGATCGCTTGGCCCTCCGAGCTAATCCGAGCCGCAGACGGTAGCAATCAAATTATTGGTTTTACCATGCCGCGTATTCGAGGAATGCGTCCCATTATTGATTTTTATAACCCGAGAACCCGCCGTCAGCATTGTCCTTTATTTAGCTATCAATACCTACTTCGTACTGCTCGTAACTTGGCAGCGGCATTCGCTGCTTTGCACCAAGCTGGATACTGTGTTGGTGATGTAAACGAATCGAATATTTTGGTCAGCGATACAGCCTTGGTAACAATAGTAGACACAGATTCGTTTCAAGTTAAAGATCCAGGAACCGACATCGTTTATCGCACCCCCGTAGGTAAACCCGAATTTACTCCACCAGAACTACAAAACAAAACATTTTCCGAATGCGATCGCACAATATCCCATGACTTATTTGGGTTAGGGGTACTGATATTTCAACTTTTGATGGAAGGAACCCATCCGTTTTCTGGTATTTTTCAGTCGTTAGGTGAACCGCCACCATACGAAGCACGCATTGCCAAAGGGCATTTTACCTATAGCATCAATCGGCGCGTACCTTATATTCCTACACCCATTGCACCATCTTGGGAGATTCTTCATCCCACTCTACAACAACTTTTTATACGTTGTTTTGAAGATGGTCATAACAATCCCAATATTCGTCCGAATGCCCAAACCTGGCTGCTGGCATTAGCTGAAGCAGAAAATGCTCTAATAGCATGTGAGAAAAACCCCCAACATCAATACAGCAACCACCAGCATAAATGTCCTTGGTGCGAACGTAGTGCAAAATTAGGTGGAAGAGATCCTTTTCCATCCTCTCAAGCTGTAGCAAACAAGCAACATTTAAAGCCGCGTCCCATGCCCAAACGGCGACGCACCATCCCCACTCCAAGGAGGCGAACGGCTGCTACTACAGTAGCTGCATCAAGACAGGTTACTCCGAGCCGCCATCCGCAAGTTCGCCGAAATATTTCTTACTATCAACCGAAGCAAAAGCCAAAATTTTACCCTGTTATTTTGTGCTTACTTGGCTTTTTAACCCTGGGCTATTTAGACGTAGTAACAAAGTTGACAACATCAACGGTGGATCAAAATCAGTATGCTCAACAAACTTTGATGAGTTCCAAACCAGCTGAAAAGAAAAGAAGCTTTACAGATTACTACAAACAGGGTCGTGCTGCCTATAAAGTGCGAAAATATGAAGAAGCCATTGCTAATTTCGCTCGGGCAATTCAAAAAAAACCCGATGATGTAAAAGCTTATGTCAATCGCGGCAATTCGCATTATAATTTAAAAGAATACGAAGCAGCCCTTACAGATTATACTCACGCGATCAAGTTAAATCCAAACCAAATAAAAGCTTTTGTCAATCGCGGTAACGTTCGGTATATGCTCGCGGAATATAGTAGTGACCCCGATAAAGAATATAAATTGGCAATTGAAGACTATAACCATGCCTTAAGAATTGACCGTGACGAGGTGGAAGCTTACATCAGACGAGGCATAGTTCGTTCTCAAATCGCAAAATTCAGCGGTGATTCCCGAAAAGATTATTTAAGAGCAATTAACGACTTTAACCGAGCCTTAAAGATTGATTCAAGAAGACCAGAAGCTTTCTATCAAAAGGGTCTAGTTCGCTATCAATTAGCTCAATATAGCAGTAACTTCGAGCAAGAATACAAAGAAGCACTCGAAGACTTTAATCAAGCGTTGCAGCTTAATTCTAAATTGCCAAAAGTTTATCTCAAACGAGGTTTAGTTCGCTACGAACTGGCGCAGTATGGGGGAGGCGGATCTAATATATACCGTCAGCAGGCAATAGAAGATTTACAAAGAGCTGCTAAAATTTCACTTGAACAGGATGATATGGATCATTATCAGCAAGCACTTAGTAGCATTTGCGTTGTTGTTGATAACAAATGCGATACTTTATTTCAGAAAACAAGTATAGTAGAACGATAACCTTACTATCACTCGGATATAGAGCGTTGATAAAGGTTGTAGAGCAATATTTTTACAGATTGAGTACGGGAGCGACATTACCTCGCATCCGTGCTTATTTATTTTAAGCCATTTTTTGACAAGCCCGCAAGCTTTAAGCTCCGAATTTTGGATAAGGCGCTTGCTCCTATCTCGCTCAAGCGCGTAACCGTTACATAAAACTTACCCAAAACTACCTATAACTAGACAAATCTAGACATATATCATTTTGGCGTTTACTTCCTG
>JBCBQE010000546.1:0-4999 GCA_039820385.1 Cyanobacteria bacterium J06635_10 | reverse complement strand
CTTCGCCACGCTGCGCCTTCCAAAAATCAAAACGGATTCCTATAGTAGAGCAAAGTTTACTGCTGAGGATTTAGCTTTTGGGAGCAGTTGTCAAGGGTTCCCTTCAAAGTTTTTTCCTCCTGAAAAAAATTTCATGTGAACCCGTCGGGTGCCCGTCAGCAGAGCAATTGCAGCAAGTGACGACAACCACACCTCAGACTACTTGGAAAGAATTGCGATCGCCAGTTAACTTTATTCCAGGATTAATTAAAGCACGAACTTATTATACCGACAGAGGAAAATAATTCAGGTTGGTGTTTATTCACAAGTCATTGGACTTTGAATGTTAATTGTTGAAATTTAGCCTTGTTTACAATGTTATACCTTGTCTAGTCATATCGATAGCAATGGTCGCAACTGGCAGATAATTTCAAGTAGGGGAGGCAAAAAGCGTGGTTTTTATTGTCACGCACCAACTGGGCATTGTAATTTTAGTAAGCCCTAATCGAATTGAAAAGCAATAAAAAAGTGTATCTTGAAAATTAAGCTTTCTGGGAGGGCAGCATCGATAAAAAAGAAACAGGTATTACTCACTGGTGAAGGAGGCCCGATTGAGTTTGGGTGCGACGCATGCAGCGGTAGCGCAAGGTACTGCAAAGGATATTCGAGGAGCAACAGTTCCTGTTTACGGTATTATTTGAGAGAATACTTGATAAAAGCGGGCGTTTTAGCCCATTATTATACTGTAATAGTGCATTTACTAGTTGGCAATCAAGTTTGAATGATATGTTACTTAAATCATTTATGGTGTCAGCAGGATTGATTTTATTCTAATTTTAGGGTAAGTGTTCCGATAAATCACATACATATACAATTATCGGTGGTGCCTACGTTTAACTTATACAGTTAAGAGTAGGAAGACGGGATGAGCATAAAAAAAAATATAAACTAATTTTTAAATTTTAGTTTTTAACTCGTTTCTCCTTGTTATTTTCTTTAAAGCGCCACGATGAAATATCATTTATTAGAGAAAATTTTTAATAAACACAATGCACCACGCAAATTTGAAAGCTTGGAGTTAGATAGTAATTTTTGTATTTTACAGGTATCTAAGCAGGTGCAAAGTTTTGCTTATTATCCCCAAGAGGTAATTTTGCAAAAAGATATCCGTCTTGTTTTTCCGGAATTTGTTGGACTTGAAAATGTGATGACATCTATTTTATCAGGAAAACAAGAACTATTTGAATTAGAAGGCATTCAGCGTTTTAATGAAGAAAAAGGTGATTTTTATATAGATATATATATAGTGGGTGAACCGATTGAAAATAGATTAATTGTTTTAATTGAAGATGTTACTAGTAGGATGCTGCTAGAACAAAAATTAAATCAAAGAATGAATGAAACTAATTTACTATCAAGTACTTTAGTTGCTTATAAAAATTATATGGATAAAGTGATCACTTCAATGGCAGATGCCTTGATTGTGACTACTAAATCAGGACAAATAAAAAAGGTAAATAAAGCAACAGTCGAACTGTTAGGTTATAAGGAGGAAGAATTAATTGATAAACAGATTTCTCTGATTATAGATGATAATAAATTATTGCAAAAAGCAATTCAGCAACGTTCTTTATATAAAAAATATTTTCAAAATGTAGAAGTTGTTTGTCGGACAAAATCAAGGGAAAGAAAATTAATTGCTTTTTCTTGTTCGGTAATTAGTAAAAAAATAAATGGTATAGAAGATATCGTTTATATTGGGAGAGATATTACTGCTAAAAAGCGCCGACAGCAGCGTAAAAGCGCACAGTATACCATTACTAATATATTATCAGAATCAATTACTGTAAAACAAGCGATGCCGCAAATTTTGCAGGCAATTTGTGAAAGTTTGGGATGGGATTTAGGTGAGTTATGGACTCCGAGTCAATACCTCAGTGTAAATCAGCAATTTACGAAAAATCCTGTTTTACGATGTGTAGAAATGTGGTCATCCAGAAGAGTTGACGTGCGCGAGTTTGAAGCGATTACTTGGTTAACAACTTTTCCTTCCGGGGTTGGTTTAGCGGGTAAAGTCTGGGAAAATCTTTCTCCTTTATGGTGCGAAGATATAGCAAATGATGATATTTGTCCCCGATTTAGTCAGGTAGATAAAACACAACTACATGCAGCTTTCGGTTTCCCTATTTTAGATGATAATAAAATTTTGGGAGTCATGATTTTCTTTAGTAGGGAAGTTTTATTTAGAGATGAAGATTTGCTGCAAATGATGGTTTCAATCGGTAGTCAAATCGCGCAATTTCTGCAACGAAAACAAGCGGAGTCAGCACTTTTAGAAAGTGAAGAGAAATATCGCGATTTATTTGAAAATGCTAACGATTTGATTCAATCGGTTAATCCTTATGGACGTTTTTTATATGTTAACCGTGCTTGGCAAGAAACTTTAGGATATAGCGATATAGATATTACGAAAATGAGCGTATTCGATATTGTACATCCCGATCATAGAATGCGCTGTAGAGATATTTTTTATCGCGTGATGTCGAGTGGTAATTTTGAACAGCTTCAAGCTGCATTTATGACTAAAAATGGTCAAACTATTTTTTTAGAAGGAAACGTTAACTGTAAATTTGTTGAAGGAAAACCCGCCGCGACACGTGCTATCTTTCGCGATGTTACCGCCAGAATTTTCGCTGAGAAAGCATTACGCCATCAACAAGAACAAACTGAACGCTTGTTACTAAATATTTTACCAGCTAGCATCGCCAATCGTTTAAAGGAAGGAGCGGGTACCATAGCCGAAAATTTTGATGATGTTACGGTTTTGTTTGCAGATATTGTCGGCTTCACTCAAATCGCTGCTTCGGTGAGTGCTACTACTTTAGTCAGCTTATTAAATCAAATTTTCTCTGTGTTTGACCGTATTTCGCTAAAATACGGTTTAGAAAAAATAAAAACTATTGGTGATGCTTATATGGTTGTTGGTGGTTTACCTACAAGAAGGGAGAAGCATCCTCAAGCTGTTGCTTTGATGGCGTTAGATATGCAAGATGCTATAGCTACTTTTAATCAAAGAAATAATTTAAACTTAAATATTCGCATTGGCATTCATACTGGCTCTGTAGTTGCGGGAGTAATTGGTCTACAAAAGTTTACTTACGACTTATGGGGAAATACGGTAAATATTGCCAGTAGAATGGAATCTCACGGGTTATCTGGAAAAATTCAGGTTACAGTTGACACCTATAAAAGATTGTGCGACGAATTTATTTTAGAAAAACGTGGTGAAATTTCAGTTAAAGGAAAAGGTAAAATGGTTACTTATTTATTGATTGGTAGAAAATAATTAGATAACCCAAACTGATGTCTGTATCTTATACAATACCAAAAAATGTAAATTCATAGTTAAATTCGGCAGCACTCGGAGCATAAATGTATCAAAATTAAATTATTCGACGGAATACCAATTAGCAATTAGCTATTAGCAAATTTTAGAAATATGACTACACAAACAGCACCGATACAAGAAATATATCAAGGTCAATTTGGCGAATTTACAATTACCAAAGATGACCGTAGTGGTGTAATTATTTACCGTACGGGTTTAGCGATCGCAGCACTTTGCTTTGCTGTTGGTACGGCTTTGGTATTGTTTAACGATAATCCCAATTTACAACTACTCACACCCTTGTATGCCGCTTTCAGTCTTGCCCTTGGGGTTAGCTTATTAAGCATTCATATTTATATGGTAGAATTGCACAGAGCATTACAAGTTTTTTGGGCAATTGGTAGTATTTCTGCATTTATTTTTGCCTTATCTAACAGCGAAACCTTAGCACAAACAATTTACAATTCTCCTCTAAGTATATTAGGAATTGGTTTCACCTTTGCAGCTTTAACGGGAATTTATTTCAAAGAAGCTTTTTGTTTTAACCGTTTAGAAACCAAACTACTCACTCCTATAGTTCCGCTCCTGCTTTTAGGGCATATGACTAATATTCTACCTCTACAGGTAGAATAAGTTTTATTAGCAGTTTGGGCTGTATTTTTTATAGTTTTCGCAATTCGTAAAGCTATACAAGCAATTCCCCCAGATATTGGAGACAAATCTGTTTTTGAATACTTAAAAGATCAAAGATCAAAGGTTAAAGCTTAAAGGTAAGAAGTAATCAGTTAAAAAAAATGACTAACTCTTTACTCTTTACTCCTAACTCCTAACTTCTTACTGTGTTTTTGGGAACAATAGAGTGGTAGGAATAAGGATATAAAATTGACAGAAGAACGTGCATACTGGCTAGCTTGGTCGCAAATTTCAGGTATTGGGCCAATATTATTACAAAGACTATACCAACATTTTGGTTCGCCGCAAAGTGCTTGGGAAGCAAATTCTTCTCAATTGGGAGAGGTTGAAGGTTTTGGTTTACAAACTTTACAAAAGGTACTCAAACAACGTTCCCAAATAAACCCACAACAATTTCTGAAACAGCACGAACAAGACAATCCCAATTTTTGGACGCCAGCAGATGCAGAGTATCCCTGCTTATTGCGAGAAATTCCTAGTCCGCCACCTGTGCTTTACTATTGTGGCAAGGTGGATTTAGCAGAAAATCTGGCGCAAAAACCTCTTGTTGCCATGGTAGGCACGCGCCAACCAACAGAATATGGTATCAGATGGACGCGACGTATTAGTACCGCTTTGGTACAAAATGGTTTTACAGTGGTTTCTGGTTTAGCACAAGGGATTGATACCGCTTCTCATGAAGCAGCAATTAAAGCCGGAGGGCGTACAATCGCAGCCTTAGGTACGGGTGTAGATGTGGTTTATCCTGCCAAAAACCGGCAACTGTACCAACAGATTTTGGCAAGAGGTTTCGTTGTCAGCGAATATGCTGCAAAAACTCAACCTCATCGCACTCACTTTCCACGACGCAATAGGATTATTGCCGGTTTATCTCGTGCTCTATTGGTTATGGAAGCACCTCAAAAATCGGGTGCTTTAATTACCGCTGACTACGCAAAT
>JBCBQE010000545.1:0-5000 GCA_039820385.1 Cyanobacteria bacterium J06635_10 | reverse complement strand
GAGGGTGGTTGTAGATATGGCGATCGCTCTGCTTTTTCTTCTACTCGTTACAACGGAGTTTTATACGTCTAACTGAGCCTAATCTTCTATCTTCAAATAAATTTATAATTCAATCCTCCAAATACACAATACTTAATATTACTTAATTAAGGTAATTAATAGTATTTTTTTTATAAATAAAATACTTATTATATTAATTTACAATTATTCTTTGATTTGTCTCAAATCCTTATCAAGTAAAGGAAAGACAAAAATTTTCATGTAAAGCCTAAAATACTGCATAAAAAAACATTCTCGTTTTCGTAGAAAGTTTATAGAATCCTGATAAGCAATGGGAGGGTTAAAAGAGCTTCTTTTATACTCCGTCAAATCTGAAAAAATACCCAACTATTTCTTACAGGAAAATCATTATGTCCAATAATGCGTACACTATTCGTGAAAATCTTTTGGAATTTAAAGAAAGCGTTTTAGAAGATTTGTACCTAGGATATGACTTAGTTGATGTTGCATATGGTGATGGAAATTGGGTTGGAGTTTATCAAGACACACCTAATAATACTGGTTATTATGCTGCAAGCAGTGTTGATCAACTTACACAAACTGTTCAACAGCAGTGGGATGAGAGTGGATATCGTTTAACTGATGTTGAATACGGTGATGGTACCTGGTTTGGGACTTTTGAAAAAAATTATGGTGCTAATGCTTATAGCTATGCAACCAGTCTTAATGAGCTTACGGAAAGTATTTCACAAAGATGGAACCAAGGATATGACTTAGTTGATGTTGAATACGGTGATGGTATCTGGTTTGGGACTTTTGGAGATGTTCCCGGTACTGGTGGTTACAGCAGAGCAAGCAGTATTGATGAATTTAAAGAAGATATTCAAGGAATGTGGGATAAAGGATATGACTTAGTTGATGTTGAATACGGTGATGGTATCTGGTTTGGGGTTTTTCAAGATGATTCTAGTATTACAAGTGGTTACAACATTGCAAGCACTTTTGATGAACTTGCAGAAGGTATTAGTGAAAGATGGGGTGAAGGATACGAATTAGTTGATGTTGAATACGGTGATGGTATTTGGTTTGGCACTGTTGAAAAGGAAACGTATAATTACTTCGAGCAACAATTTCAACTTTATGAGTCAATGCTAGAGCAAGGAACACTATTAAGTTTGGCAAGTATGAGAGTACATTCTATCTAAAATCCGGCGGAGGATGTAAGGATACCTCATAAATAAAACTCGAAATTTTTCAGATCCCCCATTATCTCTCTTTAGAAAGGGGAACTTTAACCCCCTTTTATAAGGGGGAATCTAAAAATTGCGCTAAAAACTATACTTTTCTGGCTTTTCCAGTTTTTGCTAAATATTGCTTGGTGCCTTGCGCCAGCCGCAAATTTATTTATGAGCAGAAGTTTTTTCGAGCTATAAGACACCCTACAACTTACGTTGTCAAAAAATATAGTCCACCTGCGTGGACTTCGCAATTGTAGCCCCACCCTTCGAGGGTGCGGGCTAATTTCGATCGCCAATTCCCAGTTTTCCCCATGTCTCCCCAAATACAAACCCCAACGACGCAAAAGTTGCACGAATTGTTAATAAAGTAATCAAAAGTTTACTAACCACTCCAAAAAATCCCAAAATACTAGAGACTGGGAAAATAGCAGTTAATATTAATTCCAGTCTCTACCGTGAAGATTTCCACTAACGACTCAGCTGTAACCGAATCTCGTAAAGCCGACCACATCCGCATCTGTCTAGAGGAAGATGTTCAATGTCGTCAAACGACTAATGGGTTTGAACGCTACTATTTTGACCATTGTTGTTTACCAGAAATTGACCGCTCCGAAATTGACATCAGCACTACATTTTTCGGAAAACCGATGAATGCACCTTTGTTAATTTCCTCAATGACTGGGGGAACTCAAGAAGCTAAAACTATCAATTCTCGTTTGGCGAAAGTTGCTCAACATTACAGATTGGCCATGGGTGTGGGTTCCCAACGGGTGGCGGTAGAAAATCCGGAGGTTGACCATACTTTTGCGGTTCGCAAGTATGCTCCTGATATACTCTTGTTTGCTAATTTGGGTGCGGTTCAATTAAATTACAGTTATGGTTTGGATGAATGTCTGCGAGTAATTGATATTCTTGAAGCTGATGCGCTGATTTTACATCTCAACCCTTTACAAGAATGCATTCAACCTAATGGCGATACTAATTTTCGGAGTTTACTAGACAAAATTACCACTTTATGCTCAAAATTACCAGTGCCGGTAATTGTTAAAGAAGTAGGAAATGGAATCTCGGCTAAAATGGCTCACAAGTTGATTGGGGCTGGAGTTGCAGCAATTGATGTCGCGGGTGCGGGGGGTACTTCTTGGGCTTTGGTTGAAAGCGAGCGTGCTGATAATGTTTTACAACGGCGCTTGGGTAGGACTTTTGCGGATTGGGGTGTACCAACAGCAGATTGTCTTACAGGAATTCGTGCGATCGCACCTGATGTACCTTTAATTGCTTCGGGTGGTTTGCGTCATGGTGTGGATGTAGCCAAGGCTCTAGCCTTGGGAGCGGATATGGCGGGGTTAGCAATGCCGTTTTTACAAGCTGCGACATCATCTGAGGCCACACTTCACGATTTAGCAAAAGTTTTAATTGCTGAAATCAGTACGGTGCTATTCTGTACTGGCAACGCTACACTAGAACAGCTAAAGCATTCTAATAGTTTGCAAAAGGCAATGTCGTAATTCTATATCTCAATTATTGAGCATTTTCTCGGTGTTATGAACAATATTTTTAGGAGACATTATAAATACCAGATAAAGAATAAAGCATAATTTATGAGTCGGGAAGTGAAATACTTTGGGTAAATACAGCGGTTTGTAGTTGCCAATTGTGGAAAGGGAGCGTAACTACAAACCGTTTGCAGGGTAAGCATATATACTTATTGTTCTAACTGAGGATATGAGGAAATAATATGGGTAATTTTATTAAACAAACTTTTGCAAGCTTAATTGGAAGCTTATTAGGACTATTAATTTTTGTCGGTTTGAGTAGTACGGGGTTTTTCTTGCTGCTGTTTGCTGCTGCTTCGACGGATTCGGGGCCTAAAGTCAAAGATTCTTCGATGTTGGTGTTTGATTTATCAACCAAAATTACCGATGGGAAACCTGACTCGAGTTTGGTTTTACAACAAGCGCTATCGGGTAATTATCAAAAGCAGATGACACTCCGTTCGATTTTAGAAGCTTTGGAGGCAGCTCGCACCGACAAGCGAATTGTTGGGGTTTATTTAGATGCGAGAAACTCTTCGGGAGCTAGTAGTGCGGGTTTTGCAACTCTCAAGGAAATTCGTAAAGCATTAAGACAATTTCGCGATACGGGTAAAAAAGTTATTGCTTATGGTGTAGGTTGGGGGGAAAAGGAATATTATCTGAGCTCGGTGGCAGATACCGTTGTGGTTAATCCCTTCGGAGGAATGGAAATGAACGGTTTTAGTTCGCAACCAATGTTTTTAGCCGGGGCTTTGGAAAAGTTCGGTGTTGGCGTGCAAATTGTGCGGGTAGGAAAGTTCAAAGGCGCAGTTGAACCGTTAATTTTAAAACAATTGAGTCCGGAAAACCGCGAACAAATTCAAACATTATTAAACGATTTATGGTCTGAATGGCGCGGTACTGTAGGTAAAAGCCGCAAAATGACCCCACAACAGTTACAGGCAATTACTGATACTAAAGGACTTTTAGAACCTGATGAAGCTAAAGCTAGCCGTTTAGTGGATAAGGTAGCGTATTTTGACGAAGTAGTTACCGAGCTTAAAGAATTCACAAAAACTGAGAAAAAAGAAAAATCATTTAGACAAATTGATTTAAACGAATACGTTCAAATTGCCAATAAAAATTCGGCTAAAAGAAATTCCGAAAATAAAATAGCCGTAGTTTATGCAGAAGGCAGTATTGTTAACGGTAATGGGGATGGTAAAGAAGTGGGAGGAACTCGCTTTGCCAAAATTTTCCGCCGCCTTCGTCAAGATAAAGATGTCAAAGCGGTGGTTTTACGAGTAAATTCTCCCGGTGGTAGCGCTACCGCATCCGAGATAATGCAGCGAGAAATTAAGTTGACTCGCGATGTCAAACCAGTTGTAGTATCTATGGGTGATATTGCCGCATCCGGCGGTTATTGGATTGCTGTAGATTCCAACCGTATTTTTGCCGAACCAAATACGATTACGGGTTCTATTGGTGTATTTGGAAGCATACCCAATATCCAAAAAGTAGCTAACGACAACGGTATTACTTGGGATAGTGTCAAAACTGGACGTTATGCTGATATCGGTACCACTACTCGTCCCCAATCTGAAGAAGAATTGGCGATTTTTCAACGTAGCGTCAACCGAATTTATGGTAAATTTCTCGATAAAGTCGCCAAAGGTAGAAAATTACCAGAAAAGAAAGTAGCAGAAATTGCTCAAGGAAGAGTTTGGTCTGGTAAAACTGCGAAAGACATTGGTTTAGTGGATGAAATTGGCGGTTTAGATGCAGCGATTGAATATGCTGCAAGGGAAGCAAAGTTAGGAGAAAAATGGGAATTGCAAGAGTATCCCAGAGGCAGCAGTTTGAGCGAACGATTTTTTGGTAAAGTTGTAGATGATACCCAGACTATTTTGAAAACTAAACAAAATCCACTCCCAGGAAATCATCCTTTAACTGTTGAATTTGAGAAATTGCAAGCAGAATTAGCTACTTTACAAAATATGAACGATCCATTGGGTATATATGCTCGTTTGCCTTTTAATTTGATCATTGAATAAATCGGTGAACAGTGAACAATTATTGATTCAAAAATGTAGAGACGTAGCAATGCTACGTCTTTTTACAGTAGTAAGTTTTTCTGTGCCCAAAGTGCTGCTTGAATTCTGTCGCGCATTTCTAATTTAGCTAAAATCTGAGTCACATAGTTTTTCACAGTTCCTTCACTGAGGAACAATTCTTGAGCAATTTCTTG
>JBCBQE010000544.1:0-5012 GCA_039820385.1 Cyanobacteria bacterium J06635_10 | reverse complement strand
ATGATCAATGATCAATGATCAATGATCAATGATCAATGATCAATTATTAGTTGTTGACTGTTGAGTGTTGAGTGTTGAGTGTTGACTGTTCACTGAATGGCTGCAAAAATGCCGAACACAATAAACAGGCATCCACCGGCTGCGGTGAGTTGACGTTCGGTAATTTGTCCGGCTAAGATTCTACCTGAGGTAACGGCTATTACGGCACAAATGGCATGTCCCAATATTGCTCCAATGCTTACCCCAATGGGGTTATTTTCTGCTGCTAATGCAATAGTCGCTATTTGAGTTCTATCTCCCCATTCGGCGACGAAAACTAATACAAAGGCTTCCAGTATAATTGCCCAAATATTTTTTTCGTCTTTTATCTGCTTTTCTGCTTTTTCTACAACTTCTTTTGCTTCTCCTACTACTGCGACATCACAAGTTTCACTCGACATTTGAGTCGCGTCGTACAATAGTTTGAAACCAAAGATTGTAAATAAGCCTATTTCCGCGTAATGAATATAAGTATCTGGCAATAGAGAAGCTGCTTGCCCTGCTCCTACGGATAACATTGTCATTGCTGCTAAAGCTGCAATTGAACCCGTAAAAACTAATCGTCGAGGATGCCTCATTGCCAAAATCATGGCAATAAAAAAGGTTTTGTCGCCAATCTCGGAAACTGTTATTAACAATAAACCAGAAATAAATGCTGTTAACACTGCTATATAAAATCTAGATTAGTCTAAATATTTTTATATTATAAAAGGCTATTGGGGTATTAGTAAATAAGGTCAGAGATATCAGGTAAGAGGTAATAAAAAAAGCAATTATTCTTACCTGATATCATCTCTCTTCCGGGGTGAAGTTAAGTTTTAATGAAAATTTTGCTAGTTCAGAACAAATCTACTCAGAAATAATACTTAAATAGTATGTTATTCATAAACAATTTTGGACAATAAAGAAAACTAGTTATTTCACATAAACCAAGTTTATTAATACCTAAGAATCATATATTTTATATTAAATAAGGTTTTTCATCTTTGGTTATTTCTTCTAATTATTATATTTTCACATTATTTGATTAGCAATTAATCTTGTTTTACAGTTTCATCTTTCATATTTTCATCAATATTGTTTTCGTCAACAAGAGACGACTGTTCTTTTTCAATAGTCGCAGTTTCTTCTGATGTATTGATTTCTACATTATCAGCAACAATAACGCATTCAGCCTGGGTTTTAGGTTTAGTATTCCATTGATCTAAAACATCTTTAACTACTATTTCTTGCATCCAAATTTTTGCTACTACGGTTAAAGGTAAGGCTAAAAATAATCCTAAAAAGCCAAAGAAGGTTACGAAAAATAACTGAGAAATTAACGTCACCGCTGGTAGTAAGGAAACTTTCTGCGCCATAACTATAGGCGTAATAAAATTACTTTCAGCTTGCTGGATGAAAAAGTACAGAATAAAGACAGCAACTGATTTCCAGGGAGCATCCAAGAGTGCGATCGCCATTGCTGGTAAAACGCTTAAAGTGGGACCTAAATTGGGAATCAAGTTCAAAAATCCTGCTAAGACTCCCAAAGCTAAAGCGGAACGTATTTGTAAAATTGTTAACCCAAGTACGCTCAACAGTGCTACTAAAAACATGGCGATGGAAGCACCCGTTATCCAACCTTCTAAAGACACTTCGCATTTATCTAAAATTCCTTCTATTCTTCGTCGGTAAAAGGAAGGAAAAAGCCTGACAAACAATTTACGGTAAGATAAAGGATCGGCGATAAACATCCCTGTTAAAACTAGCACTAACAGAACTTTTAATATTACTTCCAAAGAGCCAGATACCAAAGCAAAAGTACTTTCTAAACTACTATTGATAAATGGCTGTGCTTGTTCTAAAAGACTATTTATATCGGGAATGGAAGGAATTACTTGAGGGGGAAGTCGGGATCTAAATTCCAAAAGCCAAGAATTTATACGTACTAAAGCTTTAGGAATCTGGTTGCCTAATTCTTGAAACTGGTCTACAAAAGGTGGCACAATTAGCCAGAAAAAACCAATTACACCGAACAAGAAAATGGCTACCGACAGAAATTTCGCAAAGCCGCGCTTTATCCCCAAGCGTTGAAGCCGTCTAGCTAATCTATTTAAGGTAGTAGCTAAAACAACTGCGGCAAATATAAGTAAAACTACTTCCCTAATTTGCCACAGAACATATAGGGAAACGCTTAAAACTATTAAACCAATCCATTGACCCAAATTCACGCTTTAACTCCTGGCTCAAAGGGAACCATTATTTACCGATAATGTTGCTAGATTAGCTAATAATAGCTACTATCGCCTAAGTAATTCTAATTAATTTTTTCTTTTCTAGATAGCTGCCATAGTAAGGCAGCGGCCACAATTATATTAGGTAACAATACAATAATCAAAGCGCTTGTTGCTGTTTCCGGAATCGACAAACTCGGCCCTAGATATTTAATAAAAATTGAAATGACTGCGGAAAGAAACAATACTTTCAACACGAATATAAACTGATTTTTCATCTGAATGTTCGGTTATACGCCAATTTTTGGTGGGGTAGATACTAATAAGGCTATAATGGCTAATTTCTACAATAAATTATGTAAACTTAAAACGGATTTGTATTCTATACCTATAATTAGCTTTGATGCAATTTTTATTTTGCAATACTTAAATATAAATTCACTCATACCACTCTTTATTTATCAGATTTCATCGCATCCGAGAACAGTTTTAGCGTGCCGAGAAAAGAGACGAAAAGAGAAAAGTTCAATTGAAAATAAGGAAATAAAATGCCTGTTGACACCCAAAATAAAAACTCAATCAAGCCACCGAAAATGCGGCAGTTTGGCGGCAGCTTATTTATTTTGCTGACGTTGTTATTATTGCTTAATTTCATTGTTCCTAGTTTTTTCGGTCCGGAATATCCGACAGCGCCTTATAGTGAGTTTATCGCTCAAGTTCAAGCGGGTAAAGTAGAACGAGCGATTGTAGGTAACGAAAGCATTCAATATGTGCTTGAATCTAATAATGTCTATGGCGAAGGTACCGAACAGGTATTTACAACTACCCCTGTAGCCTTAGATTTGGATTTACCCAAGATTTTGCGAGAAAATAATGTAGAATTCGCAGCACCAACTCCTAATAAGAATGGTTGGATTGGTACTCTTGTGAGCTGGGTGATTCCACCTTTAATTTTCTTCGGTATTTGGGGTATTTTAATCAATCGTCAGGGTGGTGCTGGTGGTGCTGCCTTAACGGTTGGTAAAAGTAAGGCTCGGATTTATTCCGAAGGTAGCACCGGCGTACAGTTTAGCGATGTTGCTGGTGTTGATGAAGCCAAAACGGAACTGGAGGAAATTGTTGATTTTCTCAAGAATGCTGATAAATATACTCGTCTAGGGGCAAAAATACCTAAAGGCGCTTTGTTAGTGGGACCTCCAGGAACGGGGAAAACACTGTTAGCGAAGGCTATTGCTGGTGAAGCAGGGGTTCCTTTTTTCAGTATTTCTGGTTCGGAATTTATCGAGTTATTTGTAGGTGTGGGTGCGGCGAGAGTCCGAGATTTATTTGAACAAGCTAAAAAGCAAGCTCCTTGTATCGTTTTTATTGACGAATTGGATGCTCTAGGTAAATCTCGTGGTGGTGCCGGTGGATTTGTCGGTGGTAATGACGAACGAGAACAAACTCTCAATCAGTTACTTACCGAAATGGATGGTTTTGATGCCAATACTGGTGTTATTATCATTGCTGCTACCAACCGTCCAGAGGTGCTTGACCCCGCATTACGTCGTCCAGGACGTTTCGACCGTCAGATTGTGGTAGATAGACCTGATAAGATTGGTCGAGAAGCGATTCTCAAAGTTCATGCTCGTAATGTGAAATTAACCTCGGATGTCGATTTAGCAGTTGTGGCGGCTCGTACTCCGGGGTTTGCGGGAGCAGATTTAGCTAACTTGGTTAATGAAGCTGCGTTGTTAGCTGCGCGTCAAAATCGAGATGGGGTAACTTTAGCTGATTTTAATGAGGCTATTGAGCGGTTAGTTGCTGGTTTAGAAAAGCGTTCTCGGGTATTGAATGAAACTGAGAAGAAGACAGTAGCTTATCACGAAGTTGGTCACGCTATAGTCGGTGCTTTGATGCCGGGAGCGGGTAAGGTTGAAAAAATATCCGTGGTTCCTCGTGGTGTGGGAGCATTGGGTTATACCATACAGATGCCGGAAGAAGATCGCTTTTTGATGATAGAAGATGAAATTCGCGGCAGAATTGCGACTTTATTAGGTGGAAGATCGGCAGAGGAGATAATCTTTGGTAAAGTATCTACTGGAGCTTCTGACGATATTCAGAAAGCGACGGAGTTAGCGGAAAGGGCTGTTACTTTGTATGGGATGAGTGATAAGTTGGGGCCAATTGCGTTTGAGAAAATGCAGCAACAGTTTATTGAAGGATATGGAAATGCTCGTCGTAGCGTTAGTCCGGAAGTAGCTAAGGAAATTGACGGCGAAGTGAAGCATTTCGTTGAGAATGCCCACCATATCGCTTTAACTATTTTGCATCAAAACCGCGAGTTGTTGGAAGAAACGGCAATGGAATTGTTACAAAAAGAAATTCTTGAGGGTGAGAAGTTGCGGGAGAGGCTTGAAGGGGCGATCGCACCTCAAGAGTTAGAGGAGTGGTTGCGGAGTGGTAAGTTATCTGGTGATATTACTTTGATGCAGACAACTTTATAAATTTTGGTTTTTACAACGGTTTTGAATTGGCGATGCGTTATATGGCGTATCGTCTTTTTTTTGTGTTTTAAATAATATATTTAAACGCAGAGGGGCGCTGAGGGAAGCGCGGAGGAGCGCTGAGTAATTAAGTAGATTTATTTAGAGTTATTTGAGATTTTTTTGTTAAAAGCCGTAGATTTTCTGGAGGAGGAAGAAGAGGTGATTGAGTAAACTTTAAGTTAATTAAGTTATATAATTTCTTTAAAATATGTCCGTACTTCTGATTAAGCAA
>JBCBQE010000543.1:0-5019 GCA_039820385.1 Cyanobacteria bacterium J06635_10 | reverse complement strand
GCACCAACAGGATATTGTGACAATTGCGTAAGTCCTGATTTTATTTTAGTAACTTATCAAGTATTACTATTGATTATCTATAACCTATTCACCACTCGCGGAAGTGAATGTTACCGTACTACTATCATTTGTAATAGAAATATTACCATTAGGATTTCGTTGGATCTTCAGCCGAACGATCGTTCGTCAAAAGTCAATAATTAATAAAACTAGGATTACCATCAGCATCTATCCTCATCGTCGCAACATTTATTTGGGTAGTAGTAGAAGCATCATCACTAGTACCGCTTGCGTTCGTAAGAAGTAAGAAGTAAGAAGTAAGAAGTTTGATATCTTCGGCTTTTCAGTCATTTTAAATGGTTGCCTTATTTTCGCCGACTTATACTAAGTTAAACAAATTGACGGGAACCCTTGACTATTATTTTCAGGACTTACGCAAGTGTCACAAGACTCGGATGGTGCGTGACACCACAAGTCTTTTTACCACGTTCAGAATTTCTAAAAGTGTCACAGCACCCTACAAAAAAATGTGCCGGTTGCGTAAGTCCTAATTTTCAATAATCTCTGTACTGGTATTACTGGAACTACCATCGTAAGGAAACTAGTAGTACACAGAATAAAATTATTAAAAATGATTTACTCATTCTTTTACAAGGAATAATGCAGGTAAAATTTAAGCGCTTTGGCTGAAACACCGTATTAAAATCAAGAACCATGAAACTTTATGTATCATTAATAATATATTTTGAGAAAATATGTTAATACAACTAATAGGAATAAAACCATTTAAATTTAATACATGCTTACGTTAATTTATACTTGTTGATTAGCGTATATTTTTTTCAACTTGCAAAAGATTGATTTAAAAAGTTCATCTTCAACGATACAATTGATCAGCTTATTCTACTTTTTTAGTTTAATAATGGAAATTCAGTCGATTAATTTAAGATACATAGACAATTAATACCGAAATAAATAATAGATTGATTGTAGGATAAACTAGGTATTTTAAAACTTAATCTACCTGCCAACAATTAAATCTGAAAAAGTTGATGAATTATGGACTTATCTCCCGCAGAAGTTCGCCTCCAATGTCGCCAGGGAAAATTTAACTTCCCCACTCCTGGAATTGTATCTGGATTTCTCCAAGCGAATTTAGTTATTTTGCCAAAAAAAATGGCATTTGACTTTCTAGTTTTTTGCACCCGAAATCCCAAACCTTGTCCTTTACTAGACGTAACCGAAGTTGGAAATCCGGAACCGGAAATAGTTGCTGCCGGTGCGGATTTGAGAACAGATTTACCCCGTTACCACATATTTCGTAATGGGGAATTGCAACAAGAAGTAACCGAGATTACAGATATTTGGCGCGATGATTTTGTGGGTTTTCTAATTGGCTGTTCATTTTCCTTTGAAGCAGCCCTGATGAATGCAGGTATTCCCGTCAGACATATCGAAGAAGGTAAAAATGTGCCGATGTACAAAACCAACATCCCTTGTAAAACTGGAGGGGAATTTTCTGCTCCCTTGGTAGTGTCAATGCGCCCCTTATCACCATCAGACGTGATTCGTGCCGTAGAAATTACCAGCCATTTTTCCAAGGCGCACGGTACACCGATACACTTTGGCTCTCCCGAAGAAATTGGAATCACAAATCTAGATGCTCCTGATTTCGGTGAGGCTGTAACAGTTGCTGAAGGAGAAATACCTGTATTCTGGGCTTGTGGAGTGACGACTCAAATTGCAATTCTTCAAGCAAAGCCAGAAATTGCCATAACTCACGCTCCTGGATATATGTTTGTCACAGACGTTAAAGACGATTACTTTTGCAGGTGATAGTATCTTCCCTTCTTTATCGTCAAATTAATCATCCTTCCGCTCCCCTAGTTCCCTCCTCATGACACAAGAATCACAATACGATCGCAAAACTTTAGATAAGATAGCTCGTTTGGAAGATATATGCTCCCAAGATGTAGGTAGAGGTATTCAGCCTTTGGTGAAAGTTGCTCGAGGAGGGTTGCTTTCTGCTGCTCGTTCAATTGCAGAACATCCTAGTCCGCATGTGGCGATTATTACAGGGTTTTTCATGCCTAATGGCAAGCCACCATGTGCTGAAACTGACGGTCCTATAGGTACTGCCTTGTTAACTGCTAGTTTATTAGAATTAGGAATACCAGTAAGAATTGTAACTGATTCATTATGCGAACAAGCCGTAAAAACAGCAGTTATTGCAGCAGGAATTTTCAATGATATACCTTTGGATATTGTCGCTGTGGGGGAAGTTAGGAAAAACCAACATTCAGTCACTTCGCTTCGAGAATTTTGGAAATCTCTAGCATCACCAATATCCCATATAATTTCGATTGAAAGAGCAGGCCCAGGTATTGATGGTATTGTCCGTAATATGAGAGGAGAAGATATTACGAATTATACAGCACCCTTACATTTATTATTCGAGTCTGAAAAAATTATTTCGGTGGGAATTGGTGATGGTGGGAATGAATTGGGAATGGGGAATATTCCGAGAGAAATTGTTGCATCTAGCATTCGCCATGGAGAAGAAGTAGCTTGTAGGGTTAAGTGCGATTATTTAATAGTTTGCGGGGTATCTAATTGGGGTGCTACTGGTATATTATTAGCTCTTTCTTTACTTCGTAGCGATTGGAAAGAGGAAATTATCAAGAGGTTGAATCCAGAAATTGAGTTTAAGATTTTAGAGACGCTTGTAAAAAATAATTTAGCAATAGATGGAATTAGAGGAATCCCAAGTTTATCTGTTGATAATTTATCTTGGGAATTTCATAGTGAAGTTTTGAAAAGTGCAATTGAGTTAGTTGTTGGTTGTTAGTTGTTGGTTGTTAGTGGTTAAAAGTTAGGAGCGATAGCGGAGTGTTATTGGTTTTTAGTTGTTGGTTGTTAGTGGTTAAAAGCTGGGAGTTAGGAGTTAGGAGGGCGGGAATTTATTTTAGCAATGCCCTATGCCCCATGCCCCATGCTCCATGCTCAATTTAAATTAAGAATTAGTAACAGCAAATTCTTCTAAAATTCTTTCTGCCTCTTTACAAAGCATTTCATGACATTTGCCATTACTCGCTAATAAACCACCCCATTGATTAATATCTCCGGTGTTATATTGTAATGGCGTACCATCAAAGTGAGTGTATTTTCCACCTGCTTCAGTTAATATTAATTCCGGTGCAGCCATATCCCAATCTTTAGGTGCGGATTTCCCGGAAAGTGAAATATAAATATCTGCTTCCTGTTCGATAATTGCAGCAATTTTTCCACCGACGCTTCCCCTTGCTTTCTGATTTTGACAGGGCAAATTTTTTAAGAGATTATTTAATCTTTCGTTACGGTGGCTGCGACTTACAACTAAAGTTAAATCTTGGGGATTATCGCGCTCTGAAACCCGTATAGATTTTCGTTCGCCATTACGAGTTTCTACAAAAGTACCGCCACCTTTGATAGCATAATATAATTTTTCCGCTTCGGGTATTGCGACTAACGCTAATTCTGGACGTTTATTTCTTACCAAAGCTATATGAATAGCGTACTCGCCAGTTTTATCAATAAAATCTCTTGTACCATCTAAAGGATCAATAATCCATACCCACTCAGAATCATTTTTACCATCTTGTTTCTGATAAGTTTCTTCGCTAATATAACCAAATTCTTCATCACCCAATTCTGAGCGCAACTTCTCTAAAATATAATGATTAACAGCTAAATCTGCTGCCGTAACTGGACTCTTATCTTTATCGTCTTTAATTTCTACATTTAAATCATCTTGTTTATTACCACGATAGTAAGAGCGTAAAATATCAGATGCACCCCAACCGATGGGACGAATTAATTCGAGAATAGATTGTAATTCTTTCATATGATTAGTTAATAGTTGTTAGTTGGTAGTTGGTAGTTGTTAGTTGTTAGTTGTTAATTAGCAATTGGAGATTTATATTTGTTCACTGTTCACTGTTCACTGTTCACTGATAACTGATTCTTCCATCCAACGACGAGTTCCGAAAAATTGACAGGATAAACTTGCAATTTTCGCGGATTTTTCTAGAGATGCGGTAAATGTTTCTTGTAATACAAAGTTACAAAAAGCACCATGAAAAATATCTCCAGCCCCCAGTGTATCAGCAGCTTGTATTTTTGGAACATTTAGAACATTAATTTTATTTTGGGATAAATATTGAATGGGTTTTTCTCCATGAGTTATAGCAATATGGGGAATACCTATTTGACTGAGATAAGCAAAAACTGATTCGGAGGTGTGACAGTTGGGGGGATAAAAATTAGCCGAACAAATGGCATAATCGGCAAAGGGTAAAAGTTTTTCAAATCCAGCTTTCCAACTTCCACCATCGATAACTACCGGTATATTTTCGGCTTTGGCAAGTTGTGCGATCGCAGATCCGAGAGCCATCTGATGCCCATCGATTAGTACAATATCTATATCTTGCAAAATATCTGGTGAAATAGCTGTGCTCCTAGCTTGGGTTTTGACAGCGTTGATGGAAATGACAGCACGTTCCCCCGAACATGCGCTAACAATAATAGAAGATACTGGTGGCGGGTTTTCTGTAGTGGGATTCAAGTCAATTATTTCTACTTGATAATTTGCTAAATCGCCTTTGATTAATTGCGTCATTGGGTGAGAGCCTACTACACCATATATATTAGCGTTATTACCCAAATGGCTAAAAGTGACAGCAGCATTTGTTACCGGTCCGCCAGCCGCAACTGTGTAGTCATCTGCAACCAATTTCTGATTATTTTTCGGGGGAGATTCTGCAAGATAAATTAAATCTAACGTTACTAAACCCACGAATAACCCGTTAAAAGATTTTTGATTTGTCATGATAATAAAGTTAGGAGTTAGGAGTTAGGAGTTAGGAGTTAGGAATGAAGAATGAAGAATGAAGAATTATGTAATCAAGACCCACGAAACCCGCAGCCCCACAGAGGATGCAAAGACGGGGGGAAGCGGCGCGACGGTGAGGAGAAAAGAGC
>JBCBQE010000542.1:0-5025 GCA_039820385.1 Cyanobacteria bacterium J06635_10 | reverse complement strand
TCGCCAAAAAACATGACAATTGGCCATACCATTGTTACCCCTGGTTGAGAAATTAAAGCCCACCAATGCTGTTCTCGTTCTTGTTGTTGTTCTAATCCTCGGTACTGTCCATCTTGACATAAATAAACTAAATCATCGCGATATTCATCTGTTAAAATATCGCCGCGTCCCTGTCTCAATGCTTCGCAATGAGTAGGCCACCATTCTTTATTTTCTTTTTCAATTTGCTCCATTGTGTATGATGGAGTAATTTCTGGTAATGTATCTTCTTTCAGTGCAATTATTTCTTCTGCTTGCTGAATTAATTTTTTCTTCAAATCATCGGAAATTAATCCAGTTCTTGAATAGTCAGCGGATAATTCTTTGTAGTAGTTGATTCTTTTCTGCATTGAAAATTACCTCCTTATTGTTTTCTTTTTGTAAAGATATGAAACTATATGAATAGTCTCTCAGATGATATTTATTTTGGCGGTAAATCTGGTTATTGTCAGGAGAAAGCCATGCATTTATTCATTTCCAACCTTTTTAAGCTTAAATCTTATATCGGTTTTGTATCAATGGAAAAAATATGGATATAGTGGAAAATTTTTGTGATGATTCTCAGGAGTAAGAGATAAGGGATAAAGCGTTATGAATTAAGAACAAGCTCTTACCACATAATTCTCTTCAAAACAAATTAAATTAAGATTTTTTACATTGTTTAACTATATTGGACCGCTAGTTGGGTTGAAGAAATTCTGTTGAATTAAGCTTTGTTAATACCAAGAATCCCCCGCATTTTATGCGTGGGGACTCTTTATAAGAAAATCAGAACTTGTACCAATTCTGGACGGAGGCTGCGCTAAATCACACTCACCCGCAGCCGTCGAGAGGCTGGAGCTATAGGTACAAAGCCAAAACAGCGGCTGAATTCGGCGCATCTTTATACAGAAACGGATTAGGTGTGGTTAAAAAGTTTTTTTAACCTCTCACTAGTAGAACGCTTCTCTTTAGACTTTGGTTTTAACATTGCTTTTTCACTACGAAGACGAGTTGTATCATAGGTATAACCCAACTTGCGAAAATCAAGAAGGTCTGCGGCAGTAATAATCCTCTTAATTACAGGTAACATAGATACTAAATCCGTATCGTTGAGATTTCCCGGTGTGGATTTACCACCATCCCAAGGCCAAATTGGATCTTTGAGATTATATCCATAATCCATCCTCTTTGTTGGATAGAATTTTTCACCTGTATGCCCATTATCTTGCCACTCTGCCCACAAACGGTCCACATTAGAATGGGTTAACCAAAATGTCGGATCGTAGGGAGAGCTAAGGATACTCATCATAGTTCCTAAATTCCTGGCTTGGTTAGTCGGAAGCGCCACCTTATTGTAATCTTTTAAAACTACTCCTCCGATCATTGCATGAGAAACCACATGAACTGCCCAATCTTCAATCAATTTACTGTTTTCATCTAATCCAGTACCACCTCCTTCTAGCACCAGAGAGAAGAGGTTGTAGTCATCGAGATTCATCATGCGATCGATGACTTCTTTGGGCATGGGATATTTATCAAAGGGAGGGATTCTTAGAAAGCGCACAATTTTTGGTCCCAATGATTTGAAATTAATCGGTTCGATGTGAATATCTTCATTCACTGTCCAATCCTTAGCGAAAGGCCCCGATTTTACTGGTCCTCCTTTAAAGGTTCCTACTCCCGGAATATCAACTTTAATTCCTTCACCATTTCCCCCCATAAAGTCATCGCTGAGCATTACATCTAGGGCTTTAGGATCTGTCCAATCCCAATAGGGAATAGTGACACTGGGATCTATCTTCTGCAAAGCATTTTCCAGGTCATCTAGTAGCTGTCGATGCCAAGGTAAAAATGCTGGATGCCCTGGATGAGCGGGATTGTAACCTGCTGCTGGACCTGAAGATTTAAAAGGTTTCTCAAATCCTGCAACCATTACGTGCTCTAGAACAAGTTCGTCAAAAAAACTGAGTTTACTACCTTCAGGAATGGTATTTTTAACTTGTTTGAGGGCATTGACAAATGCGGCTTTTTCCTTAGGTGTCAAGTCCACAATACTCTTACGTACTTTGAGCCCCGCATCTGATTTACCCTGGGGATAGACTGGGGAAGGAAGAGATGCCTTTGGCATAGGGGTCATTTCATAAGAGACACCATCAGGCATGGTTCCGGGTTGCCATACAGTCTTATTATTAGTGAAATTGCTCCATTGCGAACCAAAAACAATTAGTGTAGCTGTAATAGCGAGTAAGAGAACAAAGGCTAAAAGTGATAATTTTCTGATTCCTTTTAGATTTTTCACGGTACTGAGTGGGGTTAATTTTATAACTATTTAAACAGTTCTCATATCTGTGCAGGCTTAGTAATAAGTAATAAGTAATGAGTAATAAGTAATAAGTATTCACTCGTAAAGTAGTTAATAACGCTCATCTTTTCAATTGGATTATATAGTAAGTAATTAGCTGAAATTGATATAATCATCTGGACTTGATCTTGGGAATATTGAGTAATAAGTAATGATTAATAAGTAATAAGTATTTACTCGGAAAGTAGTTAATAACGCTCATCTTTTCAATTGGATTATATAGTAAGTAATTAGCTGAACTTGATATAATCATCTGGACTTGATCTTGGGAATATGAGGATTGTTTTCAAAGTTACGTACAAGGCAATACCACAGAATCATCTTCAAAACAGATTAAATCAAGATTTTTAACATCATTTAATAAATCTTGTGCTGCTAATAAACCGGCAATTGTCCAGGTTTGAAATGAACGAGCTTCCTTACCAATCAAACGCCCGTGTAAGCCATCGTAATATTCGGGGTATTTGTCTCTGTGCAAACGAGATTCAGCAATTGAGACAGCACGAGAAGCTAATTCTTTTCTACCAGTTTTCTGAGCCGCCGCAGCTAAAAGCCACAGTAAAAATGGCCAATTACCGCCATTATGATAAGACCAAGGAATATTCTTAGCATCACAACCGGTAATTATACGCCAATCTCGACCTTCAAGGGCAGGAAAACAAACTTTTACAGGCATTTGTCCGATTAAAGTTTCCCATTTTTGTTCAATTAAATCCATAATTTGCTGCGACTGTTCCCTAGAAGCTAAATCAGAAATAATCGCGAGTAAATTACCCTGGGAGAAAAAGCGAAAATCCATCCATCCCGCTCCGAGATTGCCAATGAAATAGCCTCCTTTATCTGGCAACCAACTATTTAACCATTCTGGAATAGATTCGGGATAAATGTTAAATGTATTAACTACCGTTTCGCCAAATTCTTCTACTTTATAACGATAAATTTCGTTCAGACGGTGATAATCTAACCAATAATAATTGCGTATATGATATGCTAAATGTCCCAAGCGTTCTTCAATGATATTAATATAGCGATCCCCAGGTTCAATTAGTTCTTTAGCTGCTCTTAATGAAGCAAAAAATAGTGCTTGTATATCCAAAGGATACCCATGAACTCCCATTCTGCGATCGATCATAAACGAACCATCTGGAACCAACAAAGTAGGAAACATATCAAATCTGTTGGTTAAACAGAGGTCTAAAATTAGTTTAATACCCTTTTGAAATTCTCCCGTGCGAGCAAGAGACAAATCGCCACTTGTTCTGACATAAGCTCGTAAAATTAGCAACCACCAAAAACCAGAATCAACAGGTGCTACTCTGGCGATTGCCAATTCTCCAAAATCAGCTTTGATTATTTCTTCTCCAGCTATATTATGTTTAATTATAAAGCTTGCGGGCATCAAACCTTGACCAGGTTTAAAGCAATCCATTTCTTTTTCACAACTTTGAAGTTTCAATGTTTCTACTAAAAAATTGCGGACAATTTCTAGTTCACCATTCATCAGAAATGTCATTGCAGAAACAGCAAAGTCACGAACAAAACAATGATTGTAATTAAGAGCATCTGCCTGTGGATCGTAAGCTGCTACGGTACCTAATTGAGTACCATGATAAGAAATTATTGCTTGTTCTAGAGCCTGTCTTGCTCCTGAGTTTAGTTTACTTGAAAATACCATTCATAAACACCTTAAATATTGACTTAGTTTTATCTATTTGAAATAAATGACGGAAATATCTTTATTTAAAGATCAATTGATAAATTTTAGATTATCAGCTTTAAATTATTTTTTGATTTAATGCGGGTGAATTGTAAATTGTGTTTTAATTCTCAATCATGACGATCAACTATTTTCCGATTTTAATCCCAATCGGGACTGAACCAAAGATGTGCTTTTGCATCTAATTTATTGTCTGTATATGCGATCTCAATATGATTTACCTCTCTGACTAAAATACTTGATGCTCTATTTCCTAAAAAATTAGAAATCATTTTCAGATTGTGAGGCCAAGGTATGGGAGAATGTTGTTCGTGAGATAATCCCGACCAATTTAAAAGTGCTGCATATTTTTTGGGAGTACATAATTTATTTTCAATCAGAAAATCAAATAAAGGTTGCCAACAATAATCTTGATATAAATCTTGATATATAAAACAGTCAAAGCTAACGCTTGGTGCAACGGTAACTCCTATTTCTACTTTCAATACAATTGCATCTACAATATTATTCAAAAATAAAACTAATTTTTCTAATTCAACAAACGATCCCATCCAGCCAATTCTGATTAAATATTCGGAAATTTCCCCAGGAGAAATACCGCTAATACTTAATTTTATAGAATCTAGTGGAGAAGGCTGCATTATTCCTAATTCTAAAACTTGCGCTCCCATAGGCAATGCCGATAAAGATAGTTCAAGATTTCTTTGCAGACAGGAAGACATAGTACGATTATTCAGGGGTTCTACAACTTTTTTGATTAACCAAGTACAAAAAGTTTTAATATCTCCATTTAAACACTGTAAATGACCTTCTTGCAAAGTTAAAAAAATAGAGGGGATTGGAATTTCCGCGTTTTCTTGACTTAACTTAAAATCCAACAAAATACTACTAACTTCTTGACTTAATCGCGATTTAGAACAATTAC
>JBCBQE010000541.1:399-5026 GCA_039820385.1 Cyanobacteria bacterium J06635_10 | reverse complement strand
CATGCTTGTAAGTGTGGGTGCGTATTGGATAGGGACGAAAACGCAGCTATTAATATTTTGCATCGTGGGCTTGGTACGGTAGGGCATACCGGAACTACTGCGTTAGACGTAGAAAACGCTTGGGGAGATGAAACCTCTACTCAGCTTGGTGGAAGCTTGGTTGAGCAAGTATTGTCGTAGAACCAAGAATCTCCGCACTTATAGGGCGGAGAGTGTCAATTATTACTGCTGTCGGTACTGCCGTCAAAATACGCGAATGATTGTAGTTACAGTTAGCTTGTCTACTCTCAATCCTCGCCTATGTTCAAAATTTTTGTGTGAGATTTAGTATGGATTACTTAAAAAGCACCTATTTAATGGTGCTTTTGAGTTTAAGTATTTATCCGTCTTAGAAAAAATTTATGTAAATAAATTTACCACTTCAAGAATGCAGCTTCTATTCCTTCTTGTCGTCTAATTTTTCCATCTTTTTCAAACCAAGCAATGATTTGCTGTGAGGTTAATTCTTCTATGGCGATTTCGTTTTCTTTGGCTATCTGCTGTAATACCCTCAGTGAAGAAATTGTCAATCTGGTTAAAAATTTTTCAGGAGAAGAAAGCAAAGCAGCATCTACTTTTGTTGATTCTTCCACAGTTAAAAATTGCGTCGTTGACTGTTGTTGAAATTCCATTATTTACTTAATGATGGTAATTGGTCATTGGTAATTGGTCATTGGTAATTGGTAATTGGTAATTGTTCACTGTTCACTGCTCACTGTTCACTGCTCACTGTTCACTGCTCACTGTTCTTCGCTTGTACTAAATAACCACACCGATGTTCGCCATTAATAATCCAATGAGTACGCTCTACCGTACAATCAGGTAAAATTGCCGCAAACATTTCTAATTCATGTCCGCAAACGCTTGGGAATGACTCTGCTACGTTAGAAATTGCACAATTGTGTTCTAAAAAAATAAATTTTTCCTCTACTTCTTCTGTTTCTGTTGTTTCTACGGGATGGTATTCAGCCATAAAACCTTCAGCAATTCTAATTTCCACTAAAGTTGCTACTCTTTGATGCAAATCCCCTTTACCCAAACGTTGCCTATATTCTTCCGCTTTACGCTCCCATTGTTTTTGTAAAATCGAACTTACTTGGTCTCGTCCTACTGTTTCTGCTAAAGTATCTAGTAGGGAAATTGCAAATTGACCGTAACTATCCCCAACTTCTTTATGCAGCCGTTCTTTGCCTTTAACGCTTAACCTGTAAACGTGTTGCGGACGTCCCATTCCCATTTGTTCGGAAGAATAAGTTATTAACCCTTCAACCTCCAAATCTTTTAAATGACGACGAATCGCTTGAGGACTAATTTTTAAGGCTGTGGCAAGCTGCAAAGCCGTAGTCTGTACGTCTTTGAGCAGATATTTTAATATATCTTGTTTCGTTGAGGACTGCTGGCTAGTTTCCATCGTCGTCCTAAAAATATTAAAGAAATTTTAACTTTGACAACATCAATGTTGTTAATCTAGCGTAAAATGAAGATACATTAAAACAACAATCAAGTTGTTTTAGTCTTCATCCTTATTGTAACAGTCGCTTGACTTAGAGTCACGCAATATGGGAATCAGGTTTGACAGGTTCCCTTGAATGCCCGTCTGCCATCCTTAAAGAGAGCAATTAAAAGCGAACGCAAGAGATTCATAACTATGAGTACCAGTGTAAAAACTTTAGTTAACCAGCCTTACAAGTACGGTTTCGTTACCGACATTGAAACGGATAGCATACCTCGCGGATTAAGCGAGGATGTGATTCGCACGATTAGTGCCAAGAAAAACGAGCCGGAATTTATGCTGGAGTTTCGCCTCAAGGCTTACCGTCAGTGGCTGAAGATGACGGAGCCGGATTGGGCTAGTGTCGGTTATCCTCCTATTGATTATCAAAATATTATCTATTATTCTGCGCCTAAACAAAGTTCTAAAAAGAAAAGTTTAGATGAAGTCGATCCAACTTTATTGGAAACCTTTGAGAAGTTAGGTATTCCTTTATCGGAGCAGAAGCGTTTGGCGAATGTTGCTGTTGATGCAATTTTCGATAGCGTTTCTGTGGCAACTACTTTTAAAGAAAAGCTGGCGAAAGAAGGAGTAATCTTTTGTTCTATTTCCGAAGCTTTACAGGAACATCCAGAATTAGTACAAAAGTATCTTGGTAGCGTAGTTCCCGTTGCTGATAATTACTTTGCAGCTTTGAATTCTGCCGTTTTCAGCGATGGCTCCTTCGTGTTTATTCCCAAGGGCGTAAAATGTCCCATGGAATTATCTACCTATTTTCGGATTAACAATGGCGATACCGGACAATTTGAGCGTACTTTAATTGTTGCCGAAGAAGATAGTTATGTATCTTATCTAGAAGGCTGTACCGCGCCAATGTACGACAGCAACCAGTTACACGCGGCAGTGGTGGAACTTGTTACTTTGGATAATGCCGAAATTAAATACTCTACCGTACAAAATTGGTACGCTGGAGATGAAAATGGTAAAGGTGGTATTTACAACTTTGTTACCAAACGCGGTTTGTGTAAGGGTAAGAATTCTAAAATATCTTGGACTCAGGTAGAAACTGGTTCAGCAATTACCTGGAAATATCCCAGTTGTGTTTTAGTTGGGGATAATTCTGTAGGGGAATTTTATTCGGTAGCTTTGACTAATAATATGCAGCAAGCCGACACCGGAACTAAAATGGTTCACGTTGGTAAAAATACTCGTTCGACAATTATTTCTAAAGGAATTTCTGCGGGTAAATCTAGTAACAGCTATCGTGGTTTGGTGAAAGTCAATCCCAAGGCTGATGGCGCAAGAAATTATTCTCAATGCGATTCGATGTTAATTGGGGATAATGCTCACGCCAATACTTTTCCTTATATTCAAGTACAGAATAATAAAGGAAAAGTAGAACATGAAGCTTCAACTTCCAAGATTGGGGAAGATCAATTGTTCTTCTTTGCTCAACGCGGTATTTCCACAGAAGATGCGATCGCCATGATGATTAGCGGCTTTTGTCAAGATGTGTTTAATCAGTTACCAATGGAGTTTGCTGTGGAAGCTGATAAGTTGTTGAGTTTGAAGTTGGAAGGAAGTGTTGGGTAGACAATGATCAATGAACAATGAACAATGAACAATGAACAATGAACAATGAACAATTGATAATTGATCATTGATAATTGTTCATTGATAACTCCGTGAGCTAAATCTAAAATCTAAAATCGAAAATCGAAAATCGAAAAATGATTGTTGAAAATAGTAAAGTACTGCTGTCAGTAAAAGATTTGACGGCTAACGTTGATGGAAATCAAATCCTCAAGGGTGTAAATCTTGAGGTGCGTGCTGGTGAAATTCATGCGATTATGGGACCTAATGGTTCTGGTAAAAGTACGTTTTCTAAGGTTTTAGCTGGACATCCTGCTTATGAGGTGACTGGTGGTGAAGTGGTTTTCCAGGGGGGAAATCTGTTGTCAATGGAACCCGAGGAGCGTGCTAGAAGTGGTGTATTTTTGGCGTTTCAGTATCCTTTAGAAATCCCTGGTGTGAGTAATTTAGATTTTTTACGGGTTGCTTACAATTCTCGTCGAAAGGCGCAGGGTTTGGAAGAAATTGATACTTTTGACTTTGATGATTTAGTCGAAGAAAAGTTGGAAGTTGTAAAAATGGATTCTGCTTTTCTCAGTCGCAGTTTAAATGAAGGATTTTCTGGTGGGGAGAAAAAGCGGAATGAAATCTTGCAGATGGCACTTTTGGAACCAGATTTAGCAATTTTGGATGAAACCGATTCTGGTTTGGATATCGACGCTTTGAAAATCGTGGCGAATGGGGTAAATCAGTTAACTAGTCCGGAAAATGCCACAATTATGATTACCCACTACCAACGGTTACTCAATTACATTGTGCCGGATTACGTCCACGTGATGGCAAAAGGACGAATTATCAAATCTGGCGGTAAGGAATTAGCCTTAGAATTGGAATCTCGCGGTTACGACTGGATTTTAGAGGAAGCTGGCGTTGAGGTGGGTGTTTAATGAATATACAAGTTTCTCCCAGCCCTATTCCCAATTCTACGGAAGCCAGTTTATCCAATGGGCTTTTAAATAAAGATGCTTATTTGAGTGGATTGGTTGATATTGTTAGCACCACTAAAAGTGAAGGATGGCTGCAAGAATTAAAAGATAATGCTGCTAATTGGGTGCGTCACTCTACATTACCCACTAAAAATGATGAAGAATGGCGGTTTACCGATTTATCGGCGTTGCGTCAATTTGATTTCAATGTAGAGACAAAAAACTTTGTATCCCCAGACTCCGCTCCTTTTACAGCAATTAGCGATACTCGTTTGGTATTTGTCAACGGTGTATTTGTAAAAGAATTATCGGCTGCAGCTAATTTACCAGAAGGAGTTGTGGTTAGCAATCTTGCTGGTTTACCTAATTTGGATGGCGAATTAGTTAAGGAATATTTAGCACAGGCTGAAGGAGCTAAGGAAGTATTCACAGCCTTGAATACAGCTGCGATTGATGATGTGGCCGTAATTTGGCTTTCTCGAAATGCAGTGGTAGAAACACCAATACATTTAGTATTTATTACTGCTGGAGATCGGAT
>JBCBQE010000541.1:0-389 GCA_039820385.1 Cyanobacteria bacterium J06635_10 | reverse complement strand
ATTACTCAACCGCGTTGTTTGGTGGTAGCAAAAAAAGGCTCTGAAGTAACCTTGGTAGAAGAATTTATAAATTCTGAAAGCGCAAAAAAAGAACAACAGGAAGTTTACTTAAACAATACTGTTACAGAAATTTGGGTTGAGGAAAATGCGGGTGTAAATCATACCAGAATTGAACGCGATAGTATAGAAGCCTTTCACATTGGCAAGACAGCCGTAACTCAAGCACGTAACAGCCGCTATACTTGTAATGCAATTAGCCTTGGTGGAAAGCTATCGCGACACAACTTAGAAATTTTACAAACTGGCGAACAAACTGAGACAATTCTTAACGGTTTGTCAATAATTTCAGGTAATCAATTAGCGGATACTCACAGCGCTCTTGCTCTTAA
>JBCBQE010000540.1:0-5046 GCA_039820385.1 Cyanobacteria bacterium J06635_10 | reverse complement strand
ACATAAACCATTTATTTAATATGAAGCTTTTTACCCTAGGACATTCCAATCACACTATAGAGGAATTTATTATTCACTAAATCTGCAAAATGAACCAAAATAATATTCGGTAGATGTCTCACTTTCCACCAACTGTTGATAAATTCCCAAAAATCCCATAGAGGCTTTCCAGTAACAAGCCATTCTTCCCAAAATTCTGAAAAATTAGATGAGGTTTGATAAACATTGCTAGCAGATTCAGCATAAGCTTCAGGAATGTAAGCATGAGCATGATTAAATAAAGAAGCCGCAACGTCTCTACCATCTCTGAATAAACAAATGTATTTCCATTCTGGATAATAAGGTAATGACTCAAAAGGTAGATGGCTCTTGAAAAATCTGGGTTCTGCTAATTTATCTATCAATTCAAGTTTATGTTTTCTAGGTTCTAAGCGAAATTCTACCCAAGGGCTTACAGCATAAAGGTATTCAGATTCATTACGATCGCGAAGTAGCAAATTGAGAATTTGTTGAGTTAAAGTAGTACCAGATTTGTAGCAAGAAACGATAACAATATCATTTTTACGGTGAGTAAATTCATCCCAGATAGTTGAATCGCGTAGATAGTCTTTTACAACTAACTTTTTGTTTTCTGGGAACATATTTGTTGAATCATTATTGTTTATTGGACTCATGATTACTTAATACACTTTACACTACAAATGGATCTAAGAAACGCGATCTCCCAAACCTAAAAACTCCGCGCACCTCCGCGCTTCCCTCAGCGCCCCTCTGCGTTTAAAATATATAATCCTCATACTCTAACTCGAAGCACTAGTATAAAACCGCAACGCAAACCGCCAAAACCTCGTAGACACAAAAAACAACCCCAACGCCAAAACTCCCGCACCTACTATCCATGTAATTTGACTTCTACCAAGCATGGCTTCCGCAGGTACAGTAGTTAAAAAAGCAACTGGTACAACAAAGGTAAAAAAGAAACGAAAAGCAGCAGGATAAGCAACCATTGGATATCTCCCCGCTTCCAACAATCCCCGCAATACTTCAGTTACATTGTATATTTTGACAAACCAAATACTCGTAGCTCCTAAGATAAACCACAGGCTATAAAGGATTATTGCGCCGAATAACATCGCCGGAATACTAGCAAGATAATCGCTGATTCCCAAACCGAGACGATTACCAGCGTAAATAATTATAATGTTGCCAAAAATTAAATCCGAGACTCCCCAAGGTGAAATTGTGTGGGAAGAAAGCCAAAATTGACTGCGGATGGGTTTTAGTAAAATAAAATCGAGGGTTCCTTCCTGTACGTGACGCACGATGCGGCTAAGATTGGGAGAGAGAAAGGTTTGCGAAAAGCCTTGCAATAGAGTGTAAATCCCCACCACTATCAAAGCTGCTTCCCATTGCCAACCAGAAAAAGTGTAGCCGTTACGGTAAAACAAGAATAAACTAAACAAGCTACCTGCAAGATTACACAGGCTGCTAAGAGTAGCGATCGCAAAATTGACACGGTACTCCATCTCCGCTGCGATCGCAGCACTCCAAAATAATTTAATCACTTTTAAGTATCTTAAGTATCTTCCCATAGTGAAAATAGGTAGCGCTTCCGGTATAGTTAATTTTCAGGTTGTATATTGTGCTGATATAAACTGTATTCTTAATAATCTTATGGCTAAACTGTCCAACGAATTAAACCGCTTTTTTTTTGAAGAACAACGTGGTGATACTGTAACTTTAGAAAATATTCTCGAATTAGCAGGGGAAAGGATTTTCGGATTTTTGTTTGTTATCCTTTCTTTACCTTCAGCTTTACCAGTTCCCGCACCTGGTTATTCGATTCCTTTCGCGATTGTGATGTTTTTCTTGGCAGCACAGTTAATTATAGGTCGTAAAGAACCTTGGTTACCCTCAAAGTTTGCAAATCGCCCTATTAAAACTAAATTGGTACAAAAATTCATCAAAGGTGGGATTCCTTGGTTGCGAAGAATTGAAGCTGTAACTCGTCCTCGTCTACCGTTCGTTTGTACTACTTTACCAGGAAAAATAATTATTGGTGTTGCGATTAGTTTAATGTCGATTTTTATGATGATTCCGATCCCCGGAACAAATACTTTACCAGCGATCGGGATTTTTGTCACTGGCTTTGGTTTATTAGAAGATGATGGTGCAATTAGTTTGGGTGGTTTAACTATTTGTGCGATCGCAGCAATTTTAATCGGTTCGATTTTTGCAGTGGCAATTTGGGGTGGTACGAGTCTTATTGACCAAATTAAGGGTATGTTGGGTAGATAGTTTAACTTAAACATATGGGTTTAATTCCCCACCGCTCAAAGGTGAAAGAATTGGGTTGGGGTTTAAATCCCCATAGATATTCCAAACAACTTCGGCACTTCGGCTCTTCCTTCTTCCTTCGTTTAATCGGTTTCACTTTAAATTTAGCAAGAGAGAGAGGAGAGGGGAGAGAGGGATTAAGTTCTAAATATTCAATAATTTGGCAGCATCGCAATTTTTTTTAAGCCCTCAGGCTAAAGCCTGGGGCTACACAAACCAAGCCCACGAAGGTGGGCTTTGTACCTGTAGCGATACCCTTCTAGGGTATTGGATTATTTTATCGTTGTTGAGAGGTATTTTAGGTGAGGAAGATAAACGGATAGAAGATGAACTTGAAACAGCGAAAGATTTATGTAAATGGCTGGGTTATTTACCTCTAGGTTTGGAATTAGTTGGAAGATATTTGGTAGAAGATGCGGATTTATCAATCGCTGAAATTTTGGAAGAGTTAAAAGAAGAGCGATTAGAATATGAAGCTATCAATCCCGATTCAGAAGATTTAGAAGACACAGAAATGACAGCTAGATTAGGAGTTAAAGCTGCATTTTATTTAACTTGGGAAAAGTTGGATGATAAGACTCGGGAAGTTGGGGAGTTATTAAGTTTATTCAATCCCAATGAAATTGCTTGGAAATATGTAGAGTCTGTTAGCAATTTGTTAAGCTGGAAAAAGAAAGATGTTAGAAACGCCAAAAAGCAACTTCATGGACGCAATGTCATTAAAAGGTTAGGAGAAGGAGAAGAAGCTAGCTATCAAATTCATCCTTTAATTCGGGAGTTTTTACAAGTTAAATTAAAAGCATCTTCACAAATAAAGGAATTAAAACAAGCATTTACCGACACTTTCATTGAAATTAGTAAAACAACTCCCGAAACACCAACTCTAGAATTTCGTAATTCGATTAAAAACGCTATTCCTCATTTAACAGAAGTTGCAGAAAATCACCTTGATGTAGTATGCGATGAAAATTTTATTTGGGCTTTTCTTAGTGTAGCGAGATTTTACGAAGGACAAAGTTATAAATTAGCACAGCCTTGGTATGAGCAATGCTTATCAACAGTGCGTACGCGAAGCGCATGCTATGCAGGCTTATCGCGTTTGGGAGAAAATCATCCCGACACAGCAACCAGTTTGAATGATTTAGCTAATCTCTACTCCCGTCAAGGAAAGTACGAACAAGCTGAACCCCTTTATATCCAAGCTGTAGAGATTGTAGAACGGGTTTTGGGTACAAATCATCCGAGTACGGTGATTATTCGCAATAATTTTGAAAATCTTCGTAAAAAGCAGGGAGAAAGTGAGGGATGATTGTTAGTTTTTGTCATTGCGAGTGAAACGTAGCAATCGCATTAACTCGTTGGTAATCGAGATATTGGGATTGCTTCCTTACGTCGCAATGACAGTTTCCTATTGACTTTTTAGAAAATATAAACAGGATTTACCCAATTTTCACAACACCTTGGTTGGTGCGTGACACCACAAAACTTATCTTTTATCTAGATAATTTCTCTAAGTGTCACACACCCTACAATTATAAAAGCAGGACTTACGCAATTGTCACAAGATCCTGGTTGGTGCGTGACACGAAAACCTTATTATTGGGTTAAAAATCAAACAAAGTGTCACAGCACCCTACAATTATGAAAGATAAAGATAAATCACAAAAAAGCTATTACCCATTACCTATTAAGAACTCCTTAATAAACATCACCGTGGCATAAAATTGAAAGTCAATATTCTTCTTCTTTCTAAATCCATGCCCTTCATCTTTTGCCATTAAATACCACACTGGTATATCATTCTTTCTCACAGTTTCAACTATTTGCTCCGCTTCAATTAACGGCACCCTGGGGTCATTTTTACCATGAATTACAAACAACGGTACTTTGATATTCTCGGCATTATTTGTCGGAGAAATCTTTTCTAGAAACTCCCGCATTTTTGGATCTCTTTCGTCTCCGTATTCCACTCGTCGTAAATCTCGCCGATAACCCTTGGTATTCTCTAGGAAAGTGACAAAATTGGAAATTCCCACAATATCAATTGCAGCTTTAATTTTATCGCTGTATTTCGTCGCCACAGCTAAAGACATATAACCGCCATAACTTCCCCCAGTAACTAAAATTCTATCTGCATCTAATTCCGGCTGCGTTGTTATCCAATCAAGTAACGCACCAATATCTTTCACCGAATCTTCCCGACGAAACCCATTATCTAACTTAGTAAAAGTTTTACCGTATCCCGTCGAACCCCTAACATTAGGAAATAAAACCGCCACACCCAATTCATTCAGATAATAATTATATCGTCCCAGGAACGAAGGACGAAATTGCGATTCGGGACCGCCATGAATATTAATTATTACCGGACGTTTTCCTGTAAACTTAGCAGGAGGACGATATAAAAAGCCGGAAATTGTTCTCCCATCAAAACTCTTCCACCTTACCAATTCTGCATCGGAGAAGTTACTCGTATTAATACCGCCAGTTTCACTAAAAGTCCAACGTTCAACTTTATTGTTGCGAATATTCAAAGAATAGACATCGGCGGTATATTTCGCTGAAATTAGCGTAAAACCTAAATCCCGATTATTTTTATGCCATCTGATGCCATATACTTGCCCGATAGGAAGCTTTTGTCACCAATGAAGATGGAACTGGGGTATTACATATTTTAAATACTGCAACGCGCCGTTTTAAGCGTTTACC
>JBCBQE010000539.1:0-5046 GCA_039820385.1 Cyanobacteria bacterium J06635_10 | reverse complement strand
ATAATTGTTTTAAGTGAATAGTACCCAAAACAACAATATTTCTCTTCCAGGAGAAGTTCTGATTCCTACCGCTCCTCCCGGATTTAAGTCGGGTTTTATCGGTATTATCGGTCGTCCGAATGTCGGTAAATCTACTTTAATGAATCAATTGGTCGGTCAAAAAATTGCTATTACATCGCCAGTAGCGCAAACTACACGAAATCGATTGCGTGGTGTTTTAACCACACCCGAAGCACAATTAATTTTTGTAGATACGCCGGGAATTCATAAACCCCATCATCAGTTGGGACAAGTTTTGGTGACGAATGCTAAAATCGCCATCGAATCGGTGGATGTGCTGCTGTTTGTCGTCGATGGTAGTACGGCTTGCGGCGCTGGCGATCGCTATATTGCTTCCTTACTCGAACGTACCAGTACACCGGTCATTTTAGGCATCAACAAAATTGATAGTCAGCCAAAAGAAACTCAGTTGATAAACGAAAGTTATCTTGAAATGGCACAGTCTGGGGAATGGCAAACAGTCAGATTTTCTGCCAAAACTGAGGATGGATTACTTGAACTGCAAAAATTATTAATAGAACATTTAGAACAGGGACCATATTATTATCCACCGGATTTAGTAACCGATCAACCGGAACGATTTATTATGGGTGAATTAATTCGAGAACAGATTTTGCTGTTAACTCGGGAAGAAGTTCCCCATTCAGTAGCCATCAGCATCGATAAGGTGGAAGAAACACCTAAGCTTACCCGCGTGCTTGCGACAATTAATGTTGAACGCGATTCCCAAAAAGGTATTTTAATTGGCAAAGGTGGGGGAATGCTCAAATCCATTGGCAGTGCAGCAAGAGAACAAATCCAAAAGTTAATTGCAGGTAAAGTTTACTTAGAATTATTCGTCAGAGTACAAGAAAAATGGCGGCATTCACGCATCCGTTTAGCGGAATTCGGATATCGGGTAGAGGAATGATGGGGAGTTAGGAATTAGGAGTTAGGAGTTATATCATCTCCGCTTGAACACTTACGATAAAATTGACGGGTACCCATGAGATCTTTTTTAGGAGAAAAAAATTTGGCAGGGATCTCTTGACGCCCAGATGCACCCTCCAGATAATAAAATATCCCCGAGAGCAGCCTCTCGGAAGCAGATAGCCGGAGGGTGAGACGGGGATAAATAGATGTGGAGATTTTTTTCGTAAGCCATCAACCAAACTTGATATCACTTATCGATCTTTCTTTGGATAGGAGATTTTCAATTTATCAGGGAAGAAAATCAAATCTAATGTAAGACTCCTGGTGATGTCTCTTCTTCTACAATTGGACTGCGTAAGTCATCTACTAAGGCTTGAATTTCTGGTGGTGGTGGTGGGGTTAGACGGGAAACGATGAAGGTGACAATTAAGTTAATAACCATACCTAAAGTGCCGATACCTTCAGCGGAAACACTGAAGAACCAAGTAGGCATTCCGGCAAATTTCACACCGATAATATAGACGGTGGTGAAGATTAAGCCGGTTAACATTCCGGCGATCGCACCTTCTCTGTTGGTGCGTTTATCGAATATTCCTAAAAATATGGCAGGGAAAAAGCTCGCAGCGGCTAAACCAAAGGCGAGTGCTACAACTTGTGCGACAAATCCCGGTGGGTTTATGCCAAAGTATCCGGCTAACGCTACAGCAAAACCTACCATGATTCTGCCGACGAATACCCGCCTACTTTCTGATGCTTGGTCGTCTATCATTCGGAAGTATACATCGTGAGCGATGGAACTGGAAATTACTAGTAATAAACCTGATGCTGTAGATAAGGCTGCTGCTAAACCACCTGCGGCTACTAAGGCGATTACCCAAGGTGCGAGTTTTGCGACTTCTGGGGTAGAAAGTACGATGATATCTCTATCAATTTTAATTTCGTTAGTTGTTTCTTCTGGGGTTAACTGGTACTTACCGTCGCTGTTTTTATCTTCAAAAGTTAATAACCCGGTACTTTCCCATTTTGTTGCCCAGTCTAGCTGCTGTACTTCCGTTATTGTTTTGTCGTGCAATGAATCAATTAAGTTGTAACGAGCAAACATCGAAATGGCGGGTGCGGTTGTATAAAGTATGGCAATCAATAATAATGCCCAACCAGCAGAATAACGGGCAGCGCGGACGTTAGGAACTGTGTAAAATCTGACAATTACGTGGGGTAATCCTGCTGTTCCTACCATCAAAGCGATAGTGATAAACAGCACGTCTAACATTGTTTTGTTGACGAATGGCTTGGTATATTCCTCAAAACCTAACTCAGTTTGAATTCCATTCAGCTTATCGGCAATATCGCTGAAGGTAAATGCAAATTGGGGAATCGGAATATCTGTAAGATAAGCCGCGATTGCTACCGCAGGAATGAGATAAGCAATAATTAATACGCAATACTGAGCTACTTGAGTCCAGGTAATGCCTTTCATACCTCCCAATACGGCGAAAAAGCCGACGATTACCATACCGATAATTACACCAGTACTGACATCGACTTGCAAAAAACGGCTGAAAACGATGCCAACACCCCGCATTTGTCCGGCGACATAGGTTAGGGAAACGAAGATAGCGGCTATTACAGCAACCAATCTGGCGAATTGGGAATAATAGCGATCGCCAACAAAATCAGGTACTGTATATTTGCCAAATTTTCGCAAGTATGGAGCTAGGAGTAAGGCTAAAAGTACGTAACCACCAGTCCATCCCATCAAGTAAATTGAACCGTCATAACCATTGAAAGAAATTATTCCCGCCATGGAAATAAACGAAGCTGCAGACATCCAGTCAGCGGCAGTAGCAGCACCGTTGGCTAGAGCAGGTACACCTTGCCCGGCGACGAAAAAGCCTTTACTATCTTTAACGCGAGATTGCCAACCAATGTAAATGTAAAGTAGAAATGAAGCACCAACAAATAAAATTGTCCAAAGTTCAACTGACACTGTTTTACCCTACCTTCTAATATTATGTTTGCGGTCTAATTTATCCATTTGCACGGCATAAATAAAAATTAACGCCACAAATACCAGAATTGAACCTTGCTGTGCCATCCAAAAGCCAAAAGGTACGCCAAAAAAACGGATTGTATTTAAAGGTTCAACTAGTAAAATACTAAATACAAGAGAAACCAAAGCCCAAACTATTAAAAGATTGCGAATCAAAGCTGTATTTTTCCGCCAATAAGCGCGGTTGTTTTCGTTATTCATTTTTTCTCATTATCAATGCATGAGAAATCATACCAGCAAAGTGGGTATTTAATGAAAGTGTGTGGGGATACCAACAGCATTTTTAACATTAGTTAAATGTTTTACAAAGCTGAAACTATTATTTGTTTGTTGAATTACAGATAAGGTATTTTATGGTATTGCTTTAGGGCAAAGCTAGAATTATAGCCACTTGAAATGAAACAAGTTTTAAGCTGATGTGCGGCTAAATTATATAAAGCTAAAACCTTAAAATATTGTAGTGCGTTCGCGTAGCGTGTCCGCCAGGACATACATCTTGCTCGCTAGCATTATACAAATTAAATGCGTAACAGCTTACTACTAAACATGAAAGCGATTGGCAGCAATAGTAAGTGGGAAGGTAAGTAAGTCGGCACAAATAAACCAAGCTATATTACAGAATGTAAACTACCCTCAAACCCTTATTCCTATTGTATGACAGCCGGCTTGCCGGCTTGCCTTATCCCAATTACTATTTTCAATGCCAACCTACTTAACTCCTAACTTCTAACAACTAACTCTTAACAACTAATGGGTAAAAATTTATTCAACACTTGGTACAACAGCTTATTAACAATTGTCTGCTTAATATTTATATTCTTCGTTGGATGGAGTCTAATTGATTGGATAATTAATCAAGCACAATGGCAGGTTGTTGAAGCTAATTTACGTTTATTTTCAGTTGGTAGATATCCGCAATCTTTATATTGGCGAGTTTGGATTTCAGGCTTAATTGCTTCTACACTCACTTTTTTAACTTTAGGTATATTTAGCCAAAATCTGACGAAAAAAACTTTAATTATTACTGCCTTTTTATCTAGTCTTTTCTTGGTAATTTTCCCAACTGATTTAAACTCCCGTTTGTGGTTACTCGGTATCGGAATTTTAGGATTCACTAGTGTTTGGCTTGGGGGAAAATTCGCCAAATTTATCGCACCTTGGTTAAGTTTGGCATGGTTGCTGTCTTTCCCAATCATTTTATGGTTAATTGGTGGTGGATTAGGCTTGCGATCGGTATCGACAACTGAGTGGAATGGTTTACTGTTGACTTTGCTAATGGCAGCAATCAGTATTGTACTATCTTTCCCCATGGGAATTTTGCTCGCTTTAGGACGCACTAGCGATTTACCAGTCGTGCGTTGGTTTTCTATCCTTTACATTGAAGTTATCCGGGGATTACCATTAATTGGAATTTTGTTCCTAGCTCAAGTCATGCTGCCATTATTTTTGCCAATACGTTTAGACAGAGTTTTACGGGGTGTTGCTGGATTAATATTGTTCAGCGCCGCTTATATGGCAGAAAATGTCAGAGGAGGGTTGCAGTCAGTACCAAGGGGACAAATCGAAGCTGCTAAAGTTTTGGGACTCAATCCTGCTTTAGTATTATTCTTAATTGTATTACCGCAAGCCTTACGTGCTGTTATTCCCGCAATTGTAGGTCAATTTATCGGACTTTTTAAAGATACTTCTTTATTATCTTTAGTCGGATTACTAGAATTCACCGGAATTGCACGTTCTATCTTAGCGCAACCACAATTTTTAGGTCGTTATGCCGAAGTTTATTTATTTATTGGATTAATTTATTGGGTATTTTGTTATTCTATGTCTCTAGCATCTCGTAAATTTGAACATAGAAGTTAGTTGTTAGTAGTGAGTAGTGAATAGTGAGTAGTTATCAGTGAACAGTTATCAGTTATCAGTTATCAGTTAGGAGTTAACAAATAAAATATTTTTTATTTTCTACCCCCTCTACCCCCTCTACCCCCTCTCCCATCAATACTACCACTACTCCACGGTTTACAGTT
>JBCBQE010000538.1:0-5052 GCA_039820385.1 Cyanobacteria bacterium J06635_10 | reverse complement strand
GAGGTATCCAGCGTGAATCAATCCTTTGACAAACTCAATTCCTGGCAACATTTTAACCTTTTCTAATATGAAATTATGGCTAATGTTGTCGAATGCTCCGTTTATGTCAGCGTCTAGTATCCATACGTCTTTGCTGTTAGCAAATCGATTGAATACTTGCGCTATTGCATCGTGAGTTGACCTGCCGGGTCTAAAACCGTAGCTGTGTTCCTCAGAGGTAGTTTCAAAGTAAGGTTCCCAGGCATTAAGTATTACTGCTTGTTTTATCCTGTCAACTATACAGGGTATTCCTAATGGTCTAACTTTGCCTTTTGCCTTTGGAATATATACTCGTTTTGCGGGTAATATATCCTTTGGCGTATGAGCATTGATTAGGTCAATTAGTCTGACCCTTTCGGTTGGCGTTATTGCAGTAAAAACATCAATTCCAGCCGTCTTTTTACCCCGATTAACTTGTGTCACTTTTCTAATAGCAAGAAGTACATTAGATGTACTCCGAAGCATCAGTTTAATGAGGCTTTTTGCTTTACGCAATTTACCTTGTTGAGTGGCACGAAAAATCCTCATTCTCAGTTTCTTTACATTACGAGTCACGGTCTTCCAGTTAATGTCCGCCCATGATTCAATAGTGCCTTTTATCGCAATCTTGTTGCCAAGTCTATTGCTCATAAAAGTTAGTTTACTCCCTACTGATGTTTCTTTTTCGTCTAAGACCAGGTGCAATTCTGCCGAATTTTCATCGTGAGGTAATATTATTTCTTCAACCTCTATCCTCTTCATTACAAAGAAGCTTTTGCTTTTTGCACCCTCCCATACCCCCCTTGGCGTTTCTCAGTCTTGCGACTTTAATACTGAGTAAGTGTTTACTCAGACCAATTTGGGCTTACCATGTTTTACACGCTGGATGCTCGACTATTTTGGGGTTCCATTCTTACTCCGGAAGGGGCTTTTGGCAGTTGAGTACAATGTTGACCGTTTGTACCCCGCCCTCCTACCTTTTGGTGATGGGTGTTATCAAGTCATACCTCGCAGGGTGCGAGTTTCACCCATATGTCGCAAATAACGGAGCGGTTATGGTTCACTATCGTTAACCCTTCTAGTCTTTCCCTTGCCTCCACTTGGTCGCCGTGACTTCGGACGGGTGACTATGCTCACCGAGTGGCTTTCGTGGTCTGCATTCCGGTGTTGCCGTTGCCAACCTCACCGTGACCGGGGTCGTTGACCCTTTTACGTAGGAACCAGATTACTGCTCTCCGGGGAATGTCGGCATTCCAATCCAGTTCGGTATTTTATACCTCATGCAACTTCATGTCGCGCACCAACTCTTACGTTGCATACCGTGAACCCAGTTAGACCGGGTATTTTGCAAGCCTACACCTACTCGCTAGAGAGGTGTAGGTAGTTGACTTGCCTATAGACGGGCTTATAAACAACTCATCAAAACCTTAAATAATCATAGCCCGCCTATAGGCCGCTACGCTAATTGAAGAATAGTTCAATTCTGAAATAAAAATAAATAAATCTATTAAATAACAAGGAAAAATAAGACTTCACCTCGAAAAATGCTTCTTCCTTGGGATGATTGAGAAGTTGTAGAGTGGCGTTAGGAACAAGGTAGCTGAAAAATTTGCGATAAGCCTCCGGCATGTGCTTTGCGATCGCTAATTTTATGACTAGAAAATAGCGATGAAGTTTTTCAACGATATTTAATTTGGTGTTTTGGGTTTGTAGCAGGTATCTGATTTATGAAAAGCCTATGTTTTTGTACAAAACTTCTATTTAAAAATTTTTATAAAGAGCTGGGATGCTTATATCCCACATTCCGAAAGTCTTAGTGCGAGAAGAGAATAGTTTCTGGCTAAAAAACCTTTAGAGTCAAGTTTCTTATTATATTCTGAACCTACTTTAGTCGGCAGTATACCTTTTGGTGCATTACGGTAATCTTTTTCAGCTATTGATATCACTTCACTTCGTTTCAAGAAAGATTTTCCGTTATACCACCTGATGCGAGACGCATAACTGATATAAGCTTTTTCATATTCATCTTTCCATTCGGTAACACCCAGTGGATTATTTTCCTCTAACCAAATTTGCTTTTGTACGCTGAAACCAAAACGTTTTTGTGAGTGTTGTATCCAAAGGCTATCAATTTCTCTGATATCTGAACAATCAAAATTTTTGAGTGATTCAATACTGAAATATCTTTCTTTTTCTCTATCAGTCATATAGAACATTAGCTCTGTTGTTCTGTTATCAGCTTCCCACAATTTTTCGTTTTCAAGAAGGTTATTAAGTTCATCTAAATAGTGTGCTTTTAACGATCTCTGAACTTGAATGTTGAGATTATTTAAATTTTTATTCTCAGCTTGTGATAGTAAATTGATAAATTCTCGATGTAATGCTTCTACATTTTCCCTGGATAAGATTTTGATTTTAAAATTGTTATTGAATGGAGGACTGATTTTAGCTATCCTATTTCCTCTTTTTCCTTCTGATTTCAAGCTTTCAAGATGTTTATAAGCTAATTGATATTCTTTGATTGCTTCTTGAATTTCATTTTTTTCTGTGAAGAGGTTTCCTGCTGTTTTTAAAGTCAGAACACAAATTTGTAATACTTCAGTAGCAAAATTTTTTTCTAAATGTTTACATTGTTTTTGACTTTGTTGTTTACTCTTTTTAAGATAGTGTCCTGCTTTTGCTAAATCCTTTGATTTAAGTTTTTGATAAGCATAAGATATTCCAGCATTAAGAACTGCTAATCTAATTTTATGGTCTTTGATATTAACAGATTGACCTGCTTGTGAAAAAAGTTCTTTAGCTTCATCATTAGAACTTTCATCTTCAAGCTCTCCTGCAAGTTGAGTTAATTTTTCAACTGTTCCAAGATATTCATTAATTTTGCGAGTTTCTCTTACTTTATTAGCTGCAACGAAGGTTGATATCGCTGTAAATGATAAAGCAATAACTAAAATAAAACTTCCAACACGAATCCGCTGTTTAGCTTTCCGATTCGCTTCACTCAATACCAAATTTCTCTTTTCTACAGCTTCCTTATCCTTCCTCTCCCTCTCTAATTGCGCTTCTCGTTTCTCAACAGCAATTTTCTCCTGAATTTCCTTCTCTCTACTAGCAGCTAAAAATTGTTTATCTTGATAACTTAAATTTTTATCTTTAGCCCATTCCTCAGCACCTTTCAAAGCCTTTCCCCGCAGAAGTCGAGATTCATCCTTATATCCAGAATCTACCCAAAATTTAAAATTTTCCGAATAAGGACGCAAATTCTTTAATTCATTTTCAATCCAATTTTGATTAAAAATTTCTTTATATATAGCGTTATAAACCCTTAACTTCCCTTCTCGTCTCGTAACTAATCCCGAAAGCAGTAATTCACTTTGTTCAATCGTATTATCTGCTGTAATCTCACATTGCTCCTCAGAACACCTAATTTGCTGATACAACTCTAATAAATACCCAGCACGTTCCTCATTTCTTAAAATCCTCGCTCTAATAGTTCTCAGATGTTCCGGTTCATCTTGAGATTCCCAACTTTCAATTATTTTTGATTTAACAACTTCTTCAACAGTACGGAAATTTTCTTTCTCCGACTCTTCCACCATAAACTGGCATAACTTTTGCGTCAGAAACGGTTGTCCTCCAGTCCAATTTAAAATTTCTTCTATAACAGCTTGGGAATCACTGAATTTTCCCCTCAAACCTTGTTCTAACGGTTCAATCTCGTGTAATTGAAATCCCTTGAGAGAAATTGCTGTACCAATATTAAAGGGAGTCCGTTGTTTATCTTGAATTAAATTGCTCGGTGAAGCGACTCCCAACAAACAAAATGTCAAACGTTTATATGCGGGATTATCAACACGCTGGTTATAACAAGAGCGAATAAAAGCGAAAAAATCATCGGTGGGAAAATTAAGACTTAAAACGCTATCAATTTCATCAATGAAAATTACAATATCTTCCTTAACTTCCACAAGTAATATTTCTTCCAGAAACTTGCGAAATCTGGTTACCAGAGAATTTAATTGATTTTCTTCCCACCAGTCTGCAAAATCAACATCCAAATCAAAAATATCAATCAGCGAATCAATCAAATCCGCATACCATTGCTCTGGTGGAACATTTTGAATACCACCCGCAGAAAGATCGATCGCAGCACATTCAACACCATTTTCTCGTAAACGACGCATCGTTTGCACTCGTAAACTCGATTTACCGCTTTGACGAGAATTCAATACATAACAAAACTTTCCCCCTCGCAATCCATCGTACAATTCGCGATCGGCTTCTCGCGTCACATAAGTGCTGGCATTTTCTGGTAAACTTCCAGAGAATATATATTCGTCAACCATAATAAAAAAACCGCAAAAACGCAGAAGACGCTGAGGAAAGAGGTTTCATAGAGTAAGCATAAATATTTATATATTTGATATTCAGTAAATTAAGTTCGCACAAATAAACTCAATTATTTTACAGAACAGGACTTACGCAGTTGTCACAATACTCGGATGGTGCGTGACACCACAAGCCGCATTATTACGTTAAAAATTAGTGAGTGTACGAGCACCCTACAAGAAAAGGCGGCCAGTTGCGTAAGTCCTGCAGAATTTAAACTGGTTTCCCTTTAAGAAGCTGTTTCCTGTCTACAAAATCTTGTTGCTACTCACTATTCCCTATTCCCTTATCAAACCAAACGCTCTGAAAAATACCGACGATATAAATCATAACTAGGAACACAATCATTCCCTGAAAGTTTCACCAATCCCATGCTATGTAATTTAAACCCAACTTCCGCATCAAGTCGTACTGGTTCATTTGCTCTCACCACTTTTTTATAAGCTGATTCCAACAAAGGATTATGCTGCAAATTCCATAATTGTTCCCGTAGATGGTTGCTAAAGATTCCTTGCTCGGTAGAAGCCAGATTTAAAAGTTGCTCTAGAGTTATTTCACCAGTTGTGAGATTGGCGATCGCTCTTTCAACTAAATAAGGATGTCCCCCAATTAAATCCATTAACCTACTTAAATCTTCCTCTCCCA
>JBCBQE010000537.1:0-5074 GCA_039820385.1 Cyanobacteria bacterium J06635_10 | reverse complement strand
CTTCCACCCGTGTCAGTTGAATGCAATTTGAACGCTGTATATTTTTTAAGGTAATTTCTAAGTGCGCACTTTATGGAATCTTCATTGTTTTTAACTGTTGACAACCGAGAAATTTCAATACAACAGGCAGTAAAATACTTACAAGTGAGTGGAAAATTAGGTCAGCTTATTGGAGATATTATTCGTCAAGATACCATTGAGCAAGAAATTCAAGCTAGAGCTGATATGGAACTTTCTCCAGCTCTAACCGAACAAGCAATTATTGATTTTCGGCTCAAAAATCAACTTAGCGATCCCCAAAAGTTTCAGGATTGGTTAAATACTAGCGGTACGGATTATGCTACATTTCACTCTACGGTGGCTTTTGGGTTTAAATTAGAGAAACTTAAAGGAGCGATCGCACAGCCAAAATTAGCAGAATATTTTATTGAAAGAAAGATTTTTTTGGATAGGGTGGTACTTTCTCGGATTATTGTTGATAATCGAGAATTAGCCGAGGAGTTGCACACCCAAATTGAAGAAGGAACTAGTTTTGAGCAGCTTGCTAGGGAATATTCCCTATCTGACGATCGCATTGTTAACGGTATGATGGGGCCACTTAGTCGCGGCACAATGCCGGATACACTGCGAGCGGCTGTTGATGTGGCTAATCCTGGAGATATTGTAGGACCAATAAAGTTAGAGGATCGTTACGGATTGTTTCGTTTGGAACAACTTTTACCGGCATCCTTAGAAGATACTCAACTCAAGCAAGCACTACAAAATGAATTGTTCGAGAAATGGCTAGCAGAGAAAATTCAAAAGCTGACAGTCAAACTACAAGTAAAATAAACCTTTCAGATAACAAATCTCATCAAGCAAAAGTTTTAAGTTTGGTAAACTGGAATCAACCTCCTCTATGCTGGCTGACTACCGAACAACAAACTCTATTGCAAAACCAATCTCAGATTGTTAATTTTCGTTTAGGAGAGAAAATTTGGCACCAGGATTCGGTAGGTTACCAATTCCTGATCGTTTCTGGTAAAGTTCGTCTCCGCTCTGAAGGCGTTGGCAAGCCTTTAGCTATGTTAAAAACAGGAGATTGGTTTGGCAATTTAAATTATTATCCCACAGAATGCAAAGCTGTGGCAGCTAGTAAAGAAGTTTTAGTGCTGCGTACCAATTCAGCTTTATGGGCAGAATTATCTACTCCACAGATTGAAGAGTTTTGGCATGGAGACAAGGAGACAAGGAGACAAAGCAACAAGGTTGAAATTTCTCCCCCACGCCACTTGCTACAACGGAGGGAACCTCCGCAACGCAGTGGCTCCTCTCCCCCCTCTCCCCCCATCTCCCCATCTCCCCCCACTCCTCCCATCACATCGGGTTATCCTTTCGTTTCTAGCCCCAATAGTGCTGCTGCTTGTTTAGCCATGGTGGCGCAGTCTCATGAGATTTCGGTGAAGTTGGAGTGGTTGCAGCGAAGCGTGCGATCGCAAGGTGCTAAACATGTTGTGGAAGCTGGAGAAAAGCTGGGTTTGGTGTTGCAGAGGTTGCGGGTAAGTTGGGATGATTTACAACAACTTGCTTTTCCTGCTTTGTTTTTATGGGGTAATTCTGAGTCGGCGACTTGGGTAGTCGCTTATGCAATTCGCGGCAATAATTTGATTGTTGCTAACCCGCAAAATCCAGATTGTACTTGTGAAAAGGTATCTCGCGAGCAACTTGAAAATGTTTGGGATGGCTATCTATGGCAAGTAGAAGTTGTTCAAAAGCAAGAAAAGTTTAATCTGAGTTGGTTTTTACCGGCGGTTTGGCGATATAAGCGTTTACTTACGGAAGTACTCCTAGCTTCTTTTACTTTACAATTGCTGGGATTAACTACACCGCTGATTACCCAAGTGATCATTGATAAAGTCATGGTGCAGGAGAGTTTACCTACTCTTGATGTCATGGCGATCGCTCTTTTGTTGGTGGCGGTATTTGAGTCGGTGTTAGGGATTCTCCGGTTATTTATCTTTACCCATACAGCGCGGCGTTTAGATTTAAGTTTATCAGCGCAGTTATTTCGCCACTTAATGCGTTTACCTTTATCTTATTTTGAGTCGCGAAGGGTAGGTGATACGGTAGCGCGGGTTCAAGAATTAGAACAAATTCGTCAGTTTCTCACGGGTACTGCATTAACTGTTGTTCTCGATAGCATTTTTGCTGTGGTTTACTTGGTGTTAATGTTTTACTATAGCGCTACCCTTACATTTGTAGCATTGGCTGTATTACCTTTATTTGCCGCATTAACTCTCACAGCAACGCCAATTCTCCGTAGATGGTTGAATGAAACTTTTAACCGTAGCGCTGACAGTCAATCATTCTTGGTAGAAACAGTTACGGGAATTCATTCGGTAAAAGCCCATGCAGCAGAGCCGGCAACCCGGGATAGATGGGAAGGTTTATTTGCTCGCTTTATTCGTACTGGTTTTAAGGCTTCTACTACTTCTAATATTAGTAGTAATATTGGGGACTTTCTTACCAAGTTATCCAGTTTATTGATTTTGTGGTTTGGAGCTAAATTAGTTATTGAACACAACTTTACTGTAGGGCAATTAGTTGCCTTTCAAATGCTTTCAGGAAGAGTAACTGGGCCGTTATTAAGATTAGTTCAATTATGGCAAAATTTACAACAAGTACTTTTATCGGTAGATAGAATCGGTGACATTCTTAATGTTGCTCCGGAAGCAGAAGCAGGAACTGGATTAGTATTACCACCTCTCGGAGGAGAAGTTAGTTTTGAGCAAGTATTTTTTCGGTATAAAGCTAATACGGAACCTGTTTTAAAAGGGATTTCTTTTAATGTAAAACCCGGACAATTTATCGGTATAGTTGGACGCAGTGGATCTGGTAAAAGTACCCTTTCTAAGTTGTTGCAACGGCTTTATCAAATTGAATCTGGACGTATTTTAATCGATGGATTTGATGTGAAAAGCGTTGATTTAGCTTCCTTGCGGCAACAAATAGGTGTAGTTTTGCAAGAAGACTTTTTGTTTAATGGTAGTATTTTAGAAAACATTACTTTAGGAAATTCCGAAATTAGTGCAGAAGAAGTAGTACAAGCAGCGAGAATGGCTGTTGCTCATGACTTCATTAGTGAATTACCTAAGGGTTATGAAAGTAATGTAGGGGAGAGAGGTACGGCTTTATCTGGAGGGCAAAGACAGCGGATTGCTTTAGCAAGGTTATTTCTACTGCAAGCACCAATATTGATTTTAGATGAAGCAACTAGCGCTTTAGATAGCGAAACGGAACAGCAGGTATTGCAAAATTTACAAAGTACGACACAAGGAAAGACAGTATTTTTGATAGCGCATCGTTTTGCACCATTAAAACGCGCCGACATGATATTGGTGATGGAAAAAGGAATTATTGCTGAAAAAGGTACTCATGATGAATTATTGAAGCAAAAAGGATTATATTATTCCCTTTATCAGAAGCAGCAGATGAACGTTTAATAGAGTTAGGAGTTTGATGTAGGGTGTGTAACGGCTAGAGTATGTATTGATGGAGATTGTAAATTTAAAAATGCCGTTACGCACCATTAATTGAATTGTTTCTCAAATGAATAAACTAACCTCCACTTTTGTAGGGTGTGTAACGGCTAGAGTATGTATTGATGGAGATTGTAAATTTAAAAATGCCGTTACGCACCATTCATTGAATTGTTTACAAATAAATAACCTGCCAGCCCGCACCCTCGAAGGGTGGGGCTATAAATACAAAGCCCGTCTGCACGGGCTAATACTACTTCATCAACTAAAGGATAAGGGTAAATCTACACAAGCAATATGACTATAGGTATATTCCTGCTCTAAAAAATCTACGCCTAATTCTTTGAAGTAAGCTTTCGTTTTTCTGAAAGCTGTTTCAAGGGTTTCTTGATTATCTTCGGTACAATTAAGAGCAGAACAATGATTTAAAAGATATCCAAACAAATATTCACTATCTTTCACGTATTGGCATAAATCTACCATGATATGAGTATGCCAAGTACAATCTACTATTGGTGGAGGAACAAGTCTTATCCCCGGATTAATAAATTTTATATAAAGAAATAATTTGTAGTAATCAATGCTCTTTTCTATCTCTTGGATTGAGAATCCTGTAAATAACAATTCATTTTTCACAGCTTCAAAATCTAACTGTTCTAACTTTTTCCAGAACAAACTTTTACTCATGGTTTTTACCCCTGTGAAGTATAATTTCATTCTCTAATCTTTATTTATCAAGACTTTATAGTCTTGATGAATATCAGATTTTTTAGATTGTAAACACAGGTATAGCTTCGGAATATCCTGTTTGTTTAGCCAATTAAGACTAATTTATAATTTTTATTTTTTTACTTTTTTTTAGATAAAGTGACAGTTTAAATGAATAAATTTTATCTTTTCAGAAAAATGAAGTAAATTCTCGATAAAATGTTATATGGATTACTTTTAATGTTTTTAATAATATATTTTCTCAATTAATTAGGATAATTTTATCCTGAAAAATGTAACATTGTTGATTAGAGAAAAAACTGTCTATTATATATTTTATTCTAGGATAGATATATTATAATCAGTCAATTTTAATGTTTTTCAGATTACAGATTATCTATGTCATTCTTTTGATTAAATACAAACTTTGATTAATTATTTCAGAATGATTTCGATCGTAATTTTTACGTTTCATATGATTAGTTAGTTTTTAGAAACCCCACCCCTAACCCCTCCCCGCTAGCGAGGAGGGGGATATCCGAAATCATCATGAAATCCATCCGGAATATTACTGAATAATTTGTAGTACTTTAGCGTTGTAGTTTGATTTACGGTTATACAAAAAACTACAAGCCCCACCAGGGAATCAAATTATTTAGTATTATTCCTCAATCATGGACAAATATCGTCGTTTACTTAAAAAACCTTTTATACTTTTTCCTATTACGTTTCTACTTGTATTTTTTCTCTCGTTTCCTTGGGTAAATGCTCAACAAGCGCCGAAGCTGAAGCCGCAAGAGTGGCAGATTAACGGTATCGTAGCTGCTTTGGATGATGATTATGACGAA
>JBCBQE010000536.1:0-5081 GCA_039820385.1 Cyanobacteria bacterium J06635_10 | reverse complement strand
GTAAAAAGGAATTTTCTGACATCGAGAAACTAAAGTTGTCAAGATTGAATCTGGTGTTGGTGCAATCAAAATTAAAGAAACACCTACCGAAAATACTTATAAGCAGTGTGAAGAAGCGGGAACAGATTTAGGACAATGGTTAACCCGCGATAAAAGCATCAAACAGATGAAGTCTCTTGATGCCGATTTAGATAAAGCTTTAGGAAGATTGAGTGGAGGTTTATATATTATTACCGCTCAACAAGGTGATGTTAAAAGCGCGATGTTGGCATCCTGGGTGAATCAAGCCAGCTTCAAACCCTTGGGATTAACCATTGCAGTAGCTAAGGATAGAGCGATTGAATCCTTGATGCAGGTAGGGGATAAATTCGTTTTAAATATCCTCGAAGAAGGTAATTATCAACCTTTGATGAAACACTTCCTCAAACGTTTCCGCCCTGGTGCCGATCGCTTTGAAGGAGTGAAAACCCAACCAGCCGAAAACGGTGCCCCCATACTTACTAATGCATTGTCCTATGTAGAGTGCGAAGTTGCTAGCAGAATGGATGCTGGTGACCATTGGATTGTATATAGCACGGTTTATGCAGGTAAAGTTAGCAAACCCGATTCATTAACCGCCGTACATCACAGAAAAGTTGGAAATCACTATTAATCAGTGAACAGTCAACAGTTATCAGTGAACAGTTAGGAGTGAGGAGTTAGGAATTAATAATAATCTCCCTCTCTCCCCCACGCCACTTGCACATTCAGGGAACCCTGGTGCAGCAGTGGCTCCTCTTTCTCTTCTTCCCCCTCTTCCCCCATGAACATAACAAAACCTCGCGACGTTCAAGTTTACCCCATTGCTACAGATACAACTATTTTGCGATCGCGCAGTTGGACGCGGTTAAGATTTGAGATAGAGTACGCTCTGAGTAAGGGTACTACTGCTAATTCTTATTTAATTCAAGCAGATATTACTGCACTTATCGATCCTCCTGGAGAAACTTTTACGCAAAAATATTTAGATGCCTTACAGCAAAGATTTGATGTCACCAAGATTGATTACGTAATTATCGGTCATGTCAACCCCAACCGTGCCAAGACTTTAAAGGCTCTACTCGCAATTGCTCCCCAAGTCAAATTCGTTTGTTCTAACCCTGGTGCCATTAATTTACGCAAAGCTTTGGAAAATGAAGATTTACCAATTATGGTGATCAAAGGGGAAGAAAACCTCGATTTAGGCTCCGGACATAACTTACAATTTATTCCTACCCCTAATCCCCGCTATCCCGACCATCTTTGTACCTACGACCCTCAAACGGAAATTCTCTACACAGATAAATTATTCGGCGCACATATCTGTGGCGACCAAGTTTTTGATGAAGGTTGGCAGATATTTGTGGAAGATAGACGTTATTATTATGACTGCTTGATGGCTCCCCATGCCCGTCAAGTCGAAACTGCTTTAGATAAAATTGGCGATTTAGCTTTGAGGATGTATGCACCAAATCACGGTCCTTTGGTGCGTTACGGCTTAATTGATTTGACCGAATCTTACCGTAAGTGGAGCAAACAGCAAACAAATCAAGATAACCGAGTTGCATTAATTTATGCTTCAGCTTACGGGAATACCGCAACATTAGCCCAGGCGATCGCACGAGGAATTACTAAAGCCGGAATAGCAGTAGAATCAATCAATTGTGAAGTTGTTGAACCAGAAGAAATTAAAACAGCAGTAGAGGGAGCATCCGGTTTTGTAATTGGTTCCCCCACTCTCGGCGGTCATGCACCAACCCAAATTCAAACAGCTTTAGGTATTATCCTCTCTACCGCTGCTAAAAGTAAACTTGCTGGTGTATTTGGTTCCTTCGGTTGGAGTGGGGAAGCTGTAGATATCTTGGAAAGCAAGCTTAAAGATGCTGGATATCGTTTTGGTTTCGACCCCATTCGCGTTAAATTTAAACCCGACGACAAGACGCTACAAATGTGTGAAGAAGCGGGAGTTGACTTCGCTCAAGCCTTGAAGAAAGCTAAAAAAGTTAAGACTCCTTCTCAACCTTCCACAAGTGTGGAACAAGCTGTGGGAAGAATTATCGGTTCGCTGTGCGTCGTCACTGCTAAACAAGGCGATATCTCTAGCGCTATGTTAGCCTCTTGGGTTTCCCAAGCTAGTTTTAGTCCACCCGGTTTAACCATCGCTGTAGCTAAAGATAGGGCATTAGAATCCTTGATGCATTCTGGTAGTTCATTTGTTTTAAATGTATTAAAAGAAGGTAATCATTTAGGGTTAATGAAACATTTTCTTAAACCCTTTAGTCCTGCTGAAGATAGATTTGCAGGAGTTGAGACGGAGGAAGCTGGGAACGGTTCTCCCGCTCTTACTGATGCTTTAGCGTACATTGAATGTTCAGTTAATTCGCGGATGGAATGCGGCGACCATTGGTTAGTTTACGCCACTGTAGATAACGGTAAAGTATTGAATAACGAAGGGGTGACGGCTGTGCATTATCGGAAGACGGGAACCCATTATTAAGTACCACCGGAGTTAAGAGTTAGGAGTTATTTGCCATAAAAGAGTGAAATTTCGGGAATGGAATTAAAAAAACCCGGTAAAACCGGGTTTCTCAATAATTCAAAATTTCAAATTCTTACTGGATGATATGGAAAATCAAGCGCTTTCAACAGTTACATTGAAAGTCAAATCGGCGAAGTTTTTATCTTTTGCACCGTAGGAATCCTCGAAACCAAAGCTATTATCTGAAGATTTGAGATGCTCTATTCTATCTGGGTTGGCATTTGAGAGAGCAAAGTAGGCATTTAATCCACTTCTTTGCCGATCGTTACTCGGGTTTTTATCGATAAATTCTTCTACAGTACCGTTGGCAATTAGATATGGAGCTAAGAAGATTCCTCCACTAACAACTGTGGCGATCGCTCCATCATTTTTATCGAACTCTAATTCAGGAATTCGTTGATTGAGTGCTGCTGTTTCATATCCCTGTTCTCCAGGTCGAATCAGTTGATTTGTGACTGTATCGATTACACTACCATCCATATCCAAGATTTGATAAAAACCTCCTGAATTGCGATCGGATGCCGTACTGTTAATATCATCCAAAATCAATGAAACTTGTTCGTCAGTTTTACCATCTCCATCAAAATCAACGTCACGGAGATTTACTATTCCATTAATGATAGGTTGTAATGACTGAGGCTCGGGATTGCTCGTACTTTGCGGAGTCGGAGAACTAGAGTTAGCTTTCAATGCTGCTACATCTTTGATGGGAGAGAATTCAATGTAATCAAAGCGAGCTAATTCTCCTTTATTACGACTTCCTTGGATTTTAAAGGTGTCGCCAGACTTTAGCTGTACTGATTCTATGGCAATACGACTAGTTTTAGTAGAGGCTTTTGCCCGATTTGCTGGTAAATCTTGGTCAAAAATAAAGCTTGTAGTCTTTCCCCCAACAGTAATTTTGGCTTTAGATTGGCCGTCGTTTTCATCATAGTAACCAACTTTAACTTGATAAGTTCCTGTTTCACCTTCAAATGTACCTTTAGCAAAGCCTTTATTCCTACGATTCTTGAGAGAGATATGCTTAGAAACTCTAGCGCTAGAGTTTTTTAAAGTCTCAATTCGATAACCATTCAGAGTCAGCTCCTCAGCTTCATAACGTAAAGGTTGATGATTAATAGGTGTCGAAATTACCTCAGGCTCAGGGTTTCCTGTATTTAAAGGCGATAGAGGAACTGGACTTAATTGCAAATCATCGACAAACTTTGCTCCGGCGATCGCTGTATCTGCACCATTTTTATTTTGAACGACGTTTCCACCGCCATCAGTAACTTTGAAATTAACCGTATTCTCTGTTTGTTTATTACCCGAACGATTATCTGCAAACTGAGACTTGCTGATAGTTAGATTTTTCCCCTGTTGTTTCCCGGCGATCCAGATATTACCTGCTTGAGTACCTGCATAATTATCGATAAACGTTGAGTTGGTAATCCTAGATTTGGCTTGGGTTTTATAATTCAGAACAATTGCTCCACCGATTCCATTTTTTTGAGAATTCTCGATGCGATTCCCAGAGAAAGTCGAATCTTCAATGGTGACTCCACCTTTAACATCTGTCCATAAACCTCCACCTTGAGATGTGGAAGTGTTATTAGCAATTATCGAATCGCGAATAATTAATGAGGCAGGATTTGCTTCATCTCGATAAGATTGAACGGCTAAACCACCTCCTTTGCGGGCTTTGTTATTGGCAATTTTGCTGTTTTCAATAATAATCTTGTCTTTGGAGTATCCGCTGAGAAAAAAGGCTCCACCATAATCTCCACCGCCGACATTATTCTCTGCCACAACGTTACGAATCAGGGTTGTTCCCCCGAAATTATCAGCTTTCTCCGTTCCGTTGGCTCCGTCTGTAAAAATAGCTCCACTTCCATTGACACCCTCGTTATTTCTAAAAACCGAATCTTCGACTTTGAGTCCGGTTAGTAAGGTGTAAACAGCACCGTAAGTTCCTTTGTTATTGATAAAAGTTGAGTTCTCGATATCTAAAAACGCATCTCCACCAACATTGCGATCGCCATTACTATTAACAACTTTTGCTCTGTTTCCACCTCCATAGGTAGAGATTGCACCTGCACTAAAGCCGTCATTAGCAACCGAACCGTCATTTCCATCGAAAACGCTGTTCTTGATAGTGGCACTCGAACCATAACCGACAAAGATTGCACCACCTCGTTCGCCTATATTATTGATAAAGCGAGAATTTTCTACCACCAAGGTATTGGAATCTACAAGTTCGATTGCTCCACCTCGTAGAGTCTTGCTGGAATTATCAACTGCCTTACCGTTGGCAAAGGTAAGATTTCGCAGCACTACATCTGAGTAGTCATAGCTAACACGTAAAATCCGCGTTTTATTCTGACCGCTAATAGTTAAATTAGCCGCATCAGCCCCATCAATGGTAAGACTTTTATCAACTACAAGTTGTTCTTTTAACCGAATAGTCTTGTTTGCAAGGGCTGAATTGAAGCGAATAGTATCCCCAGAATTTGCCTTTAAGATAGCTTCTCTAAGCGTTCCTTTT
>JBCBQE010000535.1:0-5083 GCA_039820385.1 Cyanobacteria bacterium J06635_10 | reverse complement strand
CCTTGCAATCCAACGTTGAATATTCATACTTACTTTTTGGAACACTGTTTTTTAAGTTAATTTAATATAGCCTTCTTATTACTGTGTCACTTTACGATTACTTTACAGATTATGTCTTCTAATCTCGGTTCCCCTAACCCAATACAGCCTCTAAATATAGGTGATATCGTTACTGGCGGCTTCCGACTTTATCGCTCTCATATAAAAGATTATTTTTTCATTGCCTTAAAAGCTTATGCCTGGGTGATTGTTCCAATTTACGGTTGGGCAAAGTTCTATGCACTGAGTGCATTGATTTCCAGACTATGTTTTGGTGAATTAGTCAATCAACCAGAAGATATAAAGTCAGGACAAAATTTTGTCAATTCCCGGTTGGGGCAATTTTTAGTACAGATGCTGTTAATGTCTCTAATTGGAATAGGTATTATTTTGGGTTTTTCGATTGTATTTGGTCTTATTGGGGCTGTAATAGGTGGGATAATTGCTGGATTAGCTCAAAATTCTAATGCTGTCCAAATTCTTGTATCGGTGCTGCTAGGTATAATAGTTTTCGCTGCATTCTTAATTGGTTTGTTCTGGGTTTTTACGCGATTCTATTTAGTTGATGTTCCTCTTGCTGTTGAAGATAATGCCAGTGCAACTTCAGCTATTAGCCGTAGTTGGGAACTGACAAAAGGAAATATATGGCGGATTTTTGGGGTTATGTTAATTGCTTTTTTAATAACGCTCCCTTTGCAAATTGTGGTGCAAGTGATTGTGACTATTTTGCAAATAGTTTTTATTCCATTAATGGAACAAAACTCCGGATTATTTAGTTTGCTATATATAGTCTTGGTTTTTTCGATTAGTTTTTCCAGCGGTGCGGTAATTTTACCTTTTTGGCAAGCAATAAAAGCAACTATTTACTACGATCTCCGCAGTCGCCAGGAAGGATTGGGGTTACGACTACGGGATCATGAAATTTAAACATTAGTAAATTATAGAGATGAATAAAAGGCGCAGCAGCTTTCATTTTAATCGGGGACAATCGAAGAATCTGAATTATTAAGAATTAAGAATTATGCCGTCATGCACATATTTAGACGTGTAAAGTTTCGCACGCCGGAAAGTATAGAATTAGAATTTACTCTTGCAGGAATTGGTAATCGTGCTTGGGCATTATTGATTGACTATCACGTGTTGGGACTAACTATAGCTGTATTTTTGGTAGTCTGGACAATCCTTTCGGCTCAACTAACCGATTTTTGGATCTCAATTTTTGGATCTCAAACTACTCTATGGCTGTTGGCGATCGCATTTTTTGTTATCTTCGCGATTTACGCAGGCTATTTTGTATTTTTTGAAGCTTTATGGCAAGGACAAACACCGGGTAAACGGATTGCCAAAATTCGCGTAATTAGAGATGACGGTAAACCTGTAGGATTACCGCAAGCAGCTTTGCGTGCTTTATTAAGACCAGTAGATGAGATATTATTTATCGGAGTTTTTCTAATCATGCTTGGTAGCAAAGAAAAACGCTTGGGGGATTTAGTCGCCGGTACGATTGTAATTCAAAATCAATTACCCATAGCATCAACAACGATTGAAGTTTCTGATGTTGCTAAATCATTCAGTTCCGAGTTACTCCAAATTACGGATTTATCACCGATGTTACCCGATGATTTTGCAGTAATTAGCGAGTATTTGCGGCGACGTGGGTTGATGTCAGCCAAAGCTAAAGGTAACCTATCTTTGAAATTAGCCGAACAAGTAAAAGAAATTATTCACTTAGAAAATATACCTCCAAATATTAGTTCTGATATATTTTTAGAAGCTATTTATTTTGCTTATCAAGAAAAGAATGGAGAATGGGGAGGGTGATCAGAAGTAAAAAGTAAGAAGTAAGTAGTAAAAAGTAAGAAGTAAGAAGTTAGGAGTTAGGAGTTAGGAGTTAGGAGTAGGAATTAGGATAATAAAGTTGGCGTTGCTGATGCGAAGTATGAATTAAATTTTATGGTGAGCCTCAAGCTATGTAGAGACGTTACATTGTAACGTCTCAAAATCTAAATTCATCACGAGGTAGGCAACGCCAAAAAAAAAGATCGGTTTAGCGTTATTATTACAACGTACGGCACCAACCAGGGTTTTGTGACAATTGCGTAAATCCTGACACATATGATAAGTGTTTAAGCGGATATAATATTACACTGTAACCTCTCAAAATCTAGATTCATAAACTGAGTAGGCAACGCCCCAAAAATACTATAAATAGCCGCAACCATTGCCGATCGTAATTTGCATGATGGTTGCGGTAAAAAATTATTCAGTTATAAAAATGCTAAAAATACCTTGAAGACAGGATTATCTATGCATTTTGCGGTTCAACTAAATTCTCAATTCCTTGAATAACTTTGGCTGATTCGATTTTGTCTCCTTGCTTAATTTTCCCCAAAATTTCCTTACCTTTAGTAAGATAACCAAAGACGGAATAGCGGCCATCTAATAAGTTGCGTCCAGCTGGAGTAAGTTCAGCTTCAAATAGGAAGAAGAAAAATTGGGAAGATCCGCCGTTAACTTCAGTTTCAGGACGAGCCATTGCAACTGCACCGTAAGATGAGAAAGGTAAAACAGGCATTTCTGTGTAAAGACCAGCTTCTTCGAGAGTAATACCGTAAATTGGTTCTTTATCACCTTCTACAAGAACTTCCAAGGGAATAGCGCGGTATTCACCTGTTTTAGGGTCAATAAAACCGACATCTTTACCCGGTGGATCTCCAACTTGGAGTACGTAAAAATCTTCAGCGCGTAAAAATTCTAAGCCATCATAAAAACCCCGTTTTACCAAATCAACAAAGTTTCCGGCAGTAACTGGAGCGCTATAACCATCCAAAACAACTTCAACGTCTCCCTTATTTGTTGCGATCTCTACCGTAGCGCGTCCTTTTAATTGCGGTAAATTGCTGTATTCTGCGGGTACTTCATAAGGAAAACCCGTCACCATAGATTCTTCGAGTTTTCCTACCAAATCCAAAAGCTTAGCTCTTCCGATCCAAGTTTCTTCTTTGTCTTTAGTTTTGGCTACTTCTTGGAGCTTTTCTACACCAGTTTTTAGATCGTTAATCCAAACATTGGCTTGTTGTTGATTTTCTTCGGGAACGCTTGCTAAAATCTTCTCTGGCTTACTAAGAATCCGCGAAGCAGTTTTTAAGTCTCTTCTAATAGCCCCCCAGCGTCGATTTGCCCGTAGTTGGGTAGAAATATCTTCCAAGTTTTTTTGCAATTTCCGTACCGGCTCATTATCTATTGGAAGTGCATACCGTAATAAAGCTTTACCATCAGTAATTGCATTTCCTGCTGGTAAAGCAGCAATACTGGAAGAAGTCCATCCAGTTGTACTTATTCCTAAAAATAGTGTTACCAGCAGCAATGTAATTAGACTATTCTTCAAACAAGATTTTAATAAGTTGAACATGGAATCTGGTAGTGCAACATCAAATTATTTTAGATTTCGTCGTAACCTATCAATAATCTTCCCACAGCATAGGAAGCTGAGGAAGAAAAAAGGTTTTAGATTTAGAGTATTTACAAGTTAAATTTATTCTTTAATGCCCGCACCCTTAATGGTGTAATTCATTAATCAGGTCTAATATTTACTGATGTCTCCAAGGTATAACTAGTATTTTATATTACATAAACATCCTTAATTGATCGAAGTTGATCGAATAGGAGCCCGAATTGCGGCCGAAAAGCTAAATTAATAAGATGAAGTATATATTTAGTAGAACAGGATAGTGGTTAATAAATACAGAACATTACAGTATTTGCCCAAGAAACATTCCCACACATTGCAGAGCAAGAAAATCATCGATGAGTAAAGACAAAAAAACTCAAGGTTACAAAGTTATTGCTGACAACCGTCAAGCCCGTTATTTATACGAAATTTTGGAAACCTACGAAGCTGGAATTCAGCTAACAGGAACCGAAGTCAAGTCGATCCGGGCTGGTAGAACTAATCTTCAAGATGGATATGCCTTAATTCGCGACAATGAAGCATGGCTGCTCAACGTACATATTTCACCTTACAACTTTAGCGGAAAATACTTCAATCATGAACCGCGTCGAAGCCGTAAACTTTTACTTCATCGCGACGAAATTCGCAAATTGATTGGGAAAACAGAACAAGAAGGGTTGACTTTAGTACCTTTGAAAATGTATCTCAAAGGCGGTTGGGTAAAGGTTAGTATAGCTCTTGGTAGAGGTAAGAAACTTCACGACAAGCGAGAAACCATCAAAAAACGTCAAGATCAACGTGAAATGCGGCGCGCACTCAAAAATTATTAAGGAGAAAGGAAAATTGCCCATCAAACTACTCTACGAGGTAGCTATGCCAAACTGAGGTATCTTCATTACTGCCTGGAGGAAGTAGTAATCTCCAGGTTTTGCCTTCTTTTTGAAGTTGTAGGTAAATATCAAACAATTTTTTTGGTTGTTCTATACTTCGTTTTGGTAACTTCAAATTTAAGTCGTAAGTTCCCTGTATTCGGAAAGCTGGTAAATGCTCAACCGTCATCAACTGCCGCTGCTTAATTGATAAATGGTTGATTTCAAATTCGCGAAAATCCAAATTTAATTTTTGGCTTAATTGCTGTTGCGTTTCTTCCATGGAAAGGGCGATCGCATTTTTGATCAACTGTTTATTTGGCTCGGGCGTACCAAAACTACAAGCAGTCAATAGCACTAGCAAAATTGCTGTTAAAACCAGTCTTAACATATCTTCTCCCAGGTTTACTTATTACCCGTCGATAGTATAACGAAGGAAAAGTCATCTTTGCCTAAAATTCAAGCGGTAGATTCATGGAAGAGTAAGGGTTACAATTTTCCCAAATAATTATTTTAAAGCCTGCCCGGGGTCCCCAAAAAATTTTTTCTTCTAAAAAATTTTTTGGGGTGCCCCTGCCCCTAAATTAAGATTCCATCTCGGGGAGAAAGGCGTTGCTGCAATTTTACTATGAATTGCATTTATATATATTTTGTCAAAAACATGAAACCTGTGTAGAGACGTAACAGTGTTACGTCTCCTGCAATGTGAAATCATAATTTCATA
>JBCBQE010000534.1:0-5088 GCA_039820385.1 Cyanobacteria bacterium J06635_10 | reverse complement strand
AAAAAGGTTCTATGGTGTCAAAAATGTATTACTAATCTATCTACTTGCCGGTAGACATTTGTAATCTACCATAGAACCATCAATTTACTAAGCAGCGTAAAAATTATTTCAGGTAATCTAAAAGGAAGATTTAACCATTACTATTCGAGACAAGTGAACTACTCAAATTAATAGGAATTGTTGCATACAGGTGGGGCGCATACAGGCAATTTATTCGGAGAACCATCCTGACGAAGAGCCAGATTATTGCCATCAGGATCGCAAAAGAAGGCAAGTACAGTGTAGTTGTCTCCCGCATTGCAAAGCGGTGCAACTTCAATACCTTGATAATCGAGATAGTCTACGGCTTGTTTAATATCATCGACAGCGATGGTCGCTGTTGCTTGTCCCGATTGAACGGGCTCACTCTGACTCAGGCCAATTTGGGTGTCGGGATATTCTGGATAGAAAAGTTGAACATAATAAGGATATGCTGAACTCTCATTATTCACAAGCATGTCCAGCTTTTCTTCATACCACTGCGCTGCATATGCTCCATCACTAACATTGAATCGGGTCACCCATCCTTCTGTTATCGTTCCACCGGGCCCAGCATGTGCAGGTGAAGTCAATCCCGGAAAGCCTAACAGAACAAATGTAATCACAACTATGGCGATAGAAGTCGAAATTAATTTTTGAAAGGCTTTTCTCGACTTCGATTCAATTGTACTGAGTATCATTTAGTCCTCCATTTGAAGTATTAATGAAAACACGATTACTCTATCACAGATATGAAAAAATTAAAGTTTGTTGATATTTATTTATGTTTTGAAAAATTACTTGATTTTTTTGATTAACATCTAAAAGTATTAGTTTTTCGATTTAGCTTAAAAACTAATAAAACAGCAGCAAGAAAGCGCTTCTCAACAATCTATGGATTTATCAGTACCAAGTAGTCTTCCGTTAAAATTGCGGGATGTTGCTAGCTATCAAAATTTGGTCGCAGGGCAGGTACTGTTTCATTATCGAGATCCAGCCAAATATATCTTTGCTCTAGAAATTGGACGAATTCGATTGGTGCGCTACACCTGCGAAGGAAATCTGGTTATTTTTCAAATATTAAGGGCTTTGGAAAGTTTTGCTGAATCTGCACTATTTAGAGAACTGTACGATTGTCATGCGATCGCCGAAGTCCCATCCCGCGTTATTTGCTATCCCAAAACTATTATTTGGGAATTACTACAACATAATACCGAACTGGCTTTAAATCTTTTACAAAAATGCGATCGCGAAGCGTATGCTATGCAGGCTTATCGCAAAAGTCAATCTTTGAAGAAACTATTAGAGCTACGGAGTATTCGCTCAGCACGGGAACGGTTATTGCAATACCTATTATTGATGGCGACGACCGGGAAAACAAGAATATTTTTTGACCGCTCCTACAAAGAGATAGCCAACGAAATAGGTTTAAGTTCGGAAACCTTATACCGTAACCTTTCAGAATTGGAAAAATCAGGCATTATCAGTCGTCAAGGTCGAAAAATAGAGTTATTGATTCCCAAAACATGATCCAAATCATATGCTCTTTTACATCGAGAGTTATATACTCCATTTAGTTTATAAGACTTACACTATTTCTTTATTAAAGATGTGCCAAATTTAGCCCACCTGCGTGGGCTTAGTAAAAGTAGCTCCAGCCTTCCAGGCACAGAGCGATTCCGCGAAACCTCATATGGTATTGGCAAAAAAATACAGATGACTATTGCAGAAAGCATTGATTTAAGATATTCTGCAAGTCTTGTAAACAACCTTTAAAGGTAAAGATTAAATCAGTGAACAGTAGCAGTAGCAGTGAACAATGAGTAAGCAATTTACAACTGATGACTGATAACTGATAACTAATAACTGGTAACTGAAATGACTACTTCCTACAAATACAATCGTCTCTCCAAAGAAGATGCTGTTGTTTTACTAATCGACCATCAAGCTGGTTTAATTTCCTTAGTGCAAGACTATTCCCCAAATGAATTCAAAAATAATGTTTTAGCTCTTGCAGAATTAGCCAAATTCTTTAATTTATCGACAATTCTTACAACCAGTTTTGAGAAAGGACCAAATGGACCATTAGTTCCCGAACTTTTTTCATTAAAATTGATGGGTTAGGGTAGGGAGGGGGAAAGAGGGGGAAGAGGCGGGAGAGGGGGTAGGAAAAAATTTATTCATACCCATCAGAATTAATGGGACAGATTAATACTAATACTTCACCGTATTAATTTTGCGGGGTTTGCATCCAATCCGCCAGGGGTTGAAAACCCCTGTCTAACAGCACAAGTCCTCTTAAGAGGACTGGGAGATACCCCGCAAAATTAATGGGGCAGACTACTAATAGTTCTTTTCATTAATTTTGAAAGGTGTATCATGAAAAAAAATTTTCTCCCCCCTCTACCCCCTCCCTGTCTTCACCCTTCAAAATTAATGTGATAAAACACTACTGTTAAGTCAAAAATCAAAAGTGAGAATTTTCCATGGATACCATAGATGCGATTTATCAACGTCGTGCAGTAAAGCATTTTGACCCTAATCATAAAATTACACCAGAAGAAGAACAAAAACTTCTGGAAGCAATGATTCAAGCTCCAACAAGTTTTAATATTCAACATTGGCGTTTTGTGATTGTTCGAGAGCCAGAATTACGGTCAAAAATTCGCTCTGAATTAGGTAATGACCAAGCCCAAATGACTGATGCTTCTTTACTTATCATCTTTACAGCAGATGTAAAAGCATGGCAAAAAGAACCAGAGCGCTATTGGGTTAATGCTCCCCAAGAAGTTAGTGACCTAATAGTTGGTTGGATGAAACCTTTTCATGAAGGCCGCTCCTGGCTTCAGCGAGATGAAGCTCAACGTTCAATTGGGATGGCTATGCAAACTCTGATGCTAGCAGCTAAAGGGATAGGTTACGACTCTTGTCCGATGATTGGTTTTGATATTGATAAAGTCGCAGAATTGATTAATTTACCGTCCGATTATGTTATGGGGCCAATGGTAGCAATTGGTAAAAAAGTGAAAGATCCTTGGGCCAAACCCGGACAATTACCTTTGAGTGAGTTAGTCGTGGAAAACAAGTTTTAAAACGAAGGAAATAATCAGCTTGTAGTAGGGCAGCAATCAGTTAATCTTGTAATTTATTGTTGATGGTGCGTGACGGTAATAGCAATTTTATCGTTATGATTTGATGATTGTTCGCGATCGTCACAGCACCCTACAGTTATACGGTCCAAATGTATCTCATAAAGCTGAAATGCTGAAATATAGTTGAAAAATTCAAATCATGAATAATTTTCACAAGTTTCAAAGGCGAGATTTTTTCAAATTAGCTTTGGGAGCAGGATTTAGCAGCTTTAAAAGCTTTAGGAATCAATCGTAATACCACACCTCCTCCTAATTCTGTAATTGAAAAGGATAGTAATGGTAATCCTACAGGGATGTTGATTGCTAAACCCAATGCCACAATTTTATATGCTGCGATAAGCCTGCATAGCATGCGCTTCGCGATCGCAATATTGAGCGTGTGAAAGCTTTAGGGGGTGGAATTGCGATTCAACACCGTATGGCTTTTCAAGGGGAATATTTTGTAGAGCGCTATGGTTTTGATGCAGCCAATGGTACCCCCCCCAATCAAAAAGATTATGGCTATGGATGTTCCTGTTTCTGGGGGTACAGATGGGACAAGAGTTGCTAGTTACAATCCTTGGGTTGGTTTGTACTGGTTGGTTTCGGGAAAAACTGTCGGGGGAACACCTATTTATAATCAAGCCAATCGGTTAAGTCGGATGGATGCTTTAAGGACATATACTACTGCTGCTGCTTGGTTTTCCAATCAAGAAGGTAATAAAGGTTCCATTGTTCCCGGGCAATTAGCTGATTTAGCAGTGTTATCAGAAGATTATTTCTCTGTACCTGAAGAAAGAATCAAACACCTCGAATCAGTTTTAACTATTGTTGATGGTAAACCCGTATATGCGAGCGCAGAATTTAATAAATTATCTCCTCCGGCTTTACGAATAAGTCCTGATTGGTCCCCTGTCAAGTATTTTGGTGGCTATCACAATGATTCAAAGATTAATTCTGTACCCCAAAGTCAATCGAAACAAAAATCTTCTAGGCAAAATTTAAGGCTTTCTTCTCTTAATACAGCGGGTAGTTTATCTCATTTTTGGGGTGGTTTAGCTTGTGCTTGTTGTTATTAAAACGGATGTTGAGGGAAAACCTCACCCCCCTTCCCCTCTCCTTAATAAGGAGAGGGGTGTCCGGTAGGACGAGGTGAGGTTCATTTACGCGATTTTCACAATGCTTCTGAGTCAAATTGTTAATTAATCAATATATGAATGTGGTACAAATTTGTTTATTTTCTAATTAACATTCTGAGTTTATCTGATCTCTTATTTTCAGCAATTAATAAAGTTAATGCAGAACAACCTAGTAGAGATACAGAAATAAACCAGATTACCAATGTTAACGATTTTTCCGATGTTAAACCCACAGATTGGGCTTATTCGGCTCTGCAAAATTTAATTCAACTTTATGGATATCCCCAAGGTTATCAAGATGGTACTTTTAGGGGTAATAAAGTTATGCAGCTTTAAATCATTTTATCTCTGTACTTGTAGAGTCAAATAGATTAAAAATTACTCAAAATGATTTAGAAGTATTGAGACGATTGCAGTTTGATTTTGATTCCGAATTAAAAGCTGTAAAATCTAGACTAGATAAGTTATATTCTGATATCGCAACAGTTTAAAAAAATCAATTTTCCACCACTACCAAATTAACTGGAGAAATTATATCTGCTACTACTGCTGTTTTTGGTAATGATAAAGCAATCCCAACAGGAAGTGTAACTACTACCCCCGAATAAATAGAAGATAACGGCTCTAACTCTAGCATTTACAGACCTAGCTAAAAAAGGAGATATTGTCGGTTTAGCTTTGGGACAACCACCAAGACTAATTAACAATGAATTTCCAGGGATTGACGAGCCAAACCCAGTTTTTAGTATAGAAGCATTTTATTGCTTTCCTGGGAGCAATAATATTTCAATTACCCCTGG
>JBCBQE010000533.1:246-5090 GCA_039820385.1 Cyanobacteria bacterium J06635_10 | reverse complement strand
CAGACGGGAACAACCCCAGCATGAAGTGACAGTTCAACCCTTCTTCATGGGTAAATACCCAATTACTCAGGAACAATGGAAAGCAGTTGCTAGTTTAGACCAAGTTGACAAAGAATTAGAACCAGAGCCTTCACGATTCAAAGCAAAAGATAATCAAAAAAATAATCTTCCTGTAGAACAAGTTTCATGGTATGATGCAGAAGAGTTTTGTAAACGCCTATCCCGGCATACAGGTAAACAATATCGTCTTGCTTCTGAAGCAGAATGGGAATATGCCTGTCGTGCTGGTACTACAACACCGTTTCACTTTGGTGAAACAATTACTAGTGAATTAGCAAACTACAATGCCAGTAGTCAGTTTGCTGATGAGTCAGAAGGAGAATACCGTAAACAAACCACCCAAGTAGGACAGTTTCCAGCTAATTATTTTGGCTTGCATGATATGCATGGAAATGTTTTGGAATGGTGTAACGATCGTTGGCATCGAAATTATGAAGGTGTGCCAAACGATGGAAATATATCTGTAGATGAAAATAATGATGCTATGATGATGATGCGTGGCGGCTCGTGTGACAAAGGTCCGATACCCTGCCGGTGTGCGTCTCGCTACTCCTTCATGCGCGCCATGGTGTACTACAACCTCGGGTTTCGGGTTGTCGTCGCTTCCCCCAGGATTCTTTAACCCTTTAAACTCTTAACCTCTGACGCTCTACTCTTTCTTCTTTACCCTTCGTAAGTGTAGCGGAGCGGAGCGATCAAATTTTTTTTTGAAATTTGAGTTTTGCTGTGTTTGCCAGTTTTAGAGTTTTTCTAGCATTGTTAATATAACATATACCGTATAAGGAAAGCAAGAATATATTTTTCGGGTGTGTTACGGCTACGCTTTGATTTGAGAGGAAGAGATAATAAGGAATTTGCCGTAACGCACCATCAGAGTTTTGGTGTTGCTGAATCGTAATATGAAATTATGATTTCACATTGCAGGAGACGTAACAGTGTTACGTCTCTACACAGGTTTCATGTTTTTGACAAAATGTATATAAATGCAATTCATAGTAAAATTGCAGCAACGCCAGAGTTTTGGTACGTTAGACCGTTTCTGTATAAAGATGTGCCGAATTCAGCCGCTGTTTTGGCTTTGTACCTATAGCCCCAGCCTTATAGGCTGCGGGTGATTTAGCGCAGCCTCATATAGAATTGGTATTAGACGCATTCAAGTTATCGTTAAAAGCTATATATATTAGTGCGTCTAACACACCCTACAAGAGAATTGCCTAATTATTATTTTCAAAACAACGAATTGAGGATAATTACGAATATCGTTTCACTTTAAAATCCTTTTGAAATATAAGTCGTTGCAGCTTCTTAAAGTTCTCAACAGCTACCTGGTGTTTACATTTCGTACCCCAGTAGAAAGTCTCTTCACATTCACATCGCCAGGCTGGATCCATTCCGTCAGGGTGAACGATGTAAGTCTCAATCCCGTTAAAACTCCTCACCTCGTAAACATTGGGGCCTTTATCTTTTAATTCTCTGCACTCGAACTCCAGCCCAAAAGAACGCTGTACTGTTTCCAAACGCTTAATTTTCGCTTCCACATCAAGTAATTGAATTACATATTTCCGAAATCTGCTGACCAATTTTGCGTAGGTTTTTAATTTACCTCGTAGTTGTTGTAACTTTTTACGAATTGTACGAATTTTTGTGAAAACCATGATGTTATCCTCGGGAGTGGTGTGATGGATTGTTGAGAATTCGGGAATAATATTTGTTATAAATCCAATGTACCACTTTTGTCAGACGTAATCAACAATGTACGACAAAAGATAGCAAATCAGGTAGAGGTACTTCTATACTTGAATTACATTGTCGTACTAGTAAAGGTGCTGGCGTAATTGACATGAGAGATAATAGAATAAATTTTCGAGTTTCATCTGACAAAAAAACGGCTTTTGAGCAGAAGGCTCAGAAAGTTGGCAGAAAAACCGCAGATCTTCTCAATGAGATGATTGACAGGTTTTTAGAAGAAGGCGATGAAAATGTTGAAATAACAGAAATAGTTGCACGACTTGAAAGACTAGAGGCAAAATTCATGGGGGAATTAGCCGCCTGAGAGAAGAAAATGAATCTCTCAGGCTTCAACAGCAATTAATTTCTGAGATAGTAAAGAAAGGCCCGCCTATTGACAAAGAAGGCGGGTTTTGAATATTTCAGATTTCGTACCACTTTTATTGTAAAAGTGGTACGAAAATTATATGCCGCATTTGCAGTGGTAAGCTTTTTACGAATTGTGCGAATTTTGTGAAAACCATGATATTATCCTATGTCTGTTATCACTCGGATACCTACACCCGATAGCAGGGTGATGGATTGTTGGAAAGTTGGGAATAATGCTTTCTGTATTTATGTTAGTGCAATGCACTAATGAATGTCAATGCATTAAATACCTCAATCAAAAGATACTGCTGTGGCTAAACGTCAGTGCTATATTTGTTAGTGCAATACTATTTTTTGATAAATATGGAAGCATCTAATTTAACGATAAGGATTCCTCTTGAGATAAAAGAAGCATTTAAACAGAAAGCGGAAGAGGAAGGAAAAAATGCAACTGAAGTGTTAATGCAATTTATAAATGAGTATTTAAAAAGGCAAGAATCCCCAAAGCAAGCTTCCTTGGAAAAGCGGGTATCCAGATTGGAGTATGTCATTGAGCAAAAACTGGAAGCTAGCCTGGGGGAATTAGTCGCCTGAGAGCGGAAAACAAATCTCTCAGGCAGACAAAAGAAAAAATAATTGATGCCGTACTCAAAGAAGAACCCGCCAATCCAGAGGCGGGTTTTTGATTTTTATCAACTTTGTTATTGCACTTACAATAGCACGACAATGCACTAAAAGGCAATTCGGCAGCCACCTGCCGAACCCTTTACCTTCTAATTAGAAGGTGCTTGCAATCTGTTTTCAAGTAAGCATAAGTAAGTCGGCGTTAAAAATTCAAGGTATGTCATTGCGAGTGGAACGGAGTGAAACGTTCGCGGAGCGTCTCCCGAAGGGAGATAGCAATCACAAGGTTTTCAGGTCTATTTACATCCTGTTACATAGTTCGATTTATTTGTGCCTACTTATTTAGTAATTATAATTACTAAAAATAGGTAAAAAACGTATTTTTATTGAGAAAAAACCGCTGTTATATAAATAGGCTTTGTGATAATTGCAACATAGAATCGGCTAGCGATCGCGCGGGAAGTGACTTTCTCCTAGATTATTTGTAGCAGCATCACACACCTTACAATTTATTATTTATAGCTTGACTTTTGACTTTTGACTTTTAACTTCCGCGCAGCGGTTTACCCGGTTGTATCCCTGGAATATTCAAGCGAACTCGATAAATACCCTGACTTGCAGTGATATAAAGAGTTTTATAGTCTTCATCACCCCAAGCAAGATTTGTCACCGACTCAGGAACAGCTATTTTATCAAGCAGTTCACCTGATGGCGAAAAAATCCAAACTCCTCCAGAACCACTACAGTAAACATTACCTTTAATATCAACCTTCATCCCATCAGGTACACCTTTATCTTTAGGTCCAGGTAACTCTGCAAATATTCTACTATTAGTTAAGGTTCCATCTGATTTAACATCAAAAACGCGGATGTGTAAGTTCTCCGAATCACTTACATATAACCTTTTCTCATCGGGAGAGAAAGCAATTCCATTTGGACGTACCATCTCCTTATTTAACAAAGTTAGATTGCCCAATGGTAGCCAACGGTAGATACCATAAAACCCAAGTTCTTCGTCTTCTTTTTTAATGCCATAGGGTGGATCGGTAAAATAAATACTACCATCGGACTTAACTGCAAGATCGTTGGGACTATTGAGACGCTTATCCTGATAACGTTCAGCTAAGATAGTTACTTTACCATCTTTTTCCGTGCGTGTTAGTTTGCGATCGTGTTGAGCAGTTATTAAACGTCCTTCCAGATCTAAAGTATTACCATTAGGTTTTCCTGCAGGACGGCGGAATACAGAAAGTTTACCATTAGTTGTCCATTTATAAAGAGTATCCGCTGGAATATCGCTGAAGAGTAGAAAGCCGCTGGGATCCCATACTGGACCTTCTGTAAATTTTAAACCATCAGATAACTTTTCGACCTTGACATTACTGTCCATAATTGCGGAAGTATTAGCGTGAGTATTCCCGCAGCTTTGCTGTAAAACTAATAAATTTAGTAACAAACTGTAAACAACTATTCGTAAAATATTTTTCTTCATTATTAAATCAAATTATAACTACAGGACTTACGCAAGCCTCACAAGACTCGGATGGTGCGTGACACTACAACCCCTATAACTGCGTTGATAATCAGTCAGTGTACAAGCAACGGCAATAAAGTGGGAAGAAAATCTACACCACTTTTTGCCTCCCCTACAAAGAAAATGTGCCAGTTGCGTAAGTCCTACTATCTATTAAAATCCAAAATTAGATAAATTAAAGCAGTAAAGAACTAACCAACTTGTCAGCCTTCATGGAATTTCAGGATATTAGTTTGATTAAAGGGTATCACGCTCACGTTTACTTTGATGAATCTACCTGCGAGCAAGCTACTGCCTTGTGTGAAGAATCGGGAAAGCAATTTTCTGTTACAGTCGGTCGTATACATCGTAAACCTATAGGACCTCATCCATGCTGGAGTTGTCAACTTGCCTTTGAGCGCAATCAATATGCAGATTTAATATCTTGGCTCGCTTTAAATAGAAGAGGTTTAACAATTCTAATTCATCCCCTTACAGGAAACGACTTAAAAGATCATACCGATTATGCTTCTAGGATGGGAGTAGCCCA
>JBCBQE010000533.1:0-236 GCA_039820385.1 Cyanobacteria bacterium J06635_10 | reverse complement strand
AAGAGGTGACAAATAACAACTAACAACTAACAAATATGCCTTTTTCTTTAATAAGTCCCCAACAAGAATTTGCTTTATGGGCAGTACTTTTATTAGCAGCATTGTTTGGCATCTGGGGAGAAAAAACAAGATGGGGATCTAAGGTATCTGGAGCTGTCATTACTATGATGACAACGCTTATTCTTTCTAACTTGCGTATTATTCCAGTTAATACTCCTACCTATGAGGTAATTTGG
>JBCBQE010000532.1:0-5097 GCA_039820385.1 Cyanobacteria bacterium J06635_10 | reverse complement strand
AACATAAAATTGTTGAAGATTTATACATTAAAAAAAATTATATGTTTAAAAATGAAATGCAGTTTGCTTTCTTCATCGATTAGCTTAAATTAAGATGACAAAGTTGTCTATACAAGTTTAGTCATCTATGATGAATAATATTATGGTCGAATGCTACCAAATAATTGAATTACTTAGCGGTACTCCAGGAGGGAGAAGTTATCTTGGAGAAGATGCTAGTGAATCGAGTGTTAATCAATATGTAATTAAGCAGTTTCTTCCACCTAGCAAAGATCCGACACTGTTAAAAATCTCTTATAACGTGTTAGAGACGGAGACTAAACCTTTAGATAATCTAGCACAACAATACGATAAAATTCAGAATTTAATTACTTTTTTTGAAAAGAATAAAAACTTTTATTTAGTCAGAGAGTATATTACCGGTAAACCTTTAAATAAAGAGATATTTCCGGGAAAAACCTTATTGTCGTCACAAGTACTGAATATATTATCAGAAGTATTAGAAATATTAGTATTTATACATAGTCGTGGGATAAGTCATCGCAATCTGAAACCAGCAAATATAATTCGTCGAGAATCCGACGGTAAACTAGTTTTAACAGACTTTGGTGCACCTCAAGAGGTAGTATCTAACGTTGTTAGTTCTTCGGAATACATGCCTATAGAACAAGTTCATGGTAATCCTCAATTGAATAGCGATATTTATAGTTTGGGTATGATTGCGATTGAAGCGCTAACGGGTTTACCAGCAAGTCAAATAACGACACAAAAAAGTCATACAAATGCAACTGCTGAAAAAATAATTTGGCATCCTCGCGGCTATAAAGTTAATCCCAAATTTGTCAAAATTATTGATAAAATGGTGCATTTAAATTATCAAAAGCGCTATCAGTCAGCAAAAGAAGTATTAAACGATTTAAAAGAAATTAATCAACCAGAGTCAAATATAGTATATCAAAATTTATCAGGAAATTATAAGTTAGTAGCTGGAATAGGTAGCTTTATTGTAATTAGTGTAGCAGGTTGGTTTTTCTTATCGCCAAGAAATTTAAATTATGCCAGACAACTATATCAACAGGGAATAGCAAACTACGAGAAAGCTGAATACAAAGAAGCAATTAAATTATTTTCCCAAGCTATTAATATAAATCCAGAATATTCCTCAGCTTATAATTCCCGAGGAGATGCTCATTATCGTTTAGGAAACTACGAAAAATCTCAACAAGATTCTAGTGCCGCAATTCGTCATAATCCCAATGATGCTAATGCTTATTACGATCGAGCATTTAGTCTTTATTCTGTGGGAGAATACAACGGTGCAATCGTAGATTATAATCAAGCAATTAAACTAAATCCTGAATATGCAAGTGCTTATTATGGGAGGGGACTTGCTCGTTATCAAATCCGAGAAAATAGTAAAGCGATCGCCGATCTGAATAAAGCAATTAAAATCGATCCTAAATTTACTTTGGCTTACTTTCAACGGGGAATTATTCATCGTGAAATAGGAAATAAGATAAAAGCAATCTCCGATTTTGATTCAGCTATCAAAATCAATCCTAAATATACAGAAGCATATTACGAGCGCGGTAAAACTCGTTACGCATTCAATGAAAAAAATGCCGCAAAGAAAGATTTTACTAAAGCAATTGAATTAGATTCAAAATTTGTTGAAGCTTATGTAGCTCGTGCAGATGTTTCCAACGATTTGGGATATCCCAAACAAGCTTATGAAGACTACGAAAAAGCTATAGAAATGAATCCCAAAAATGCTAAGGCTTACATTCACCTGGGTAAATATCGTTTCAAAATTAAAGATATAAAAGGAGCTATTGAAAATTACGATCGAGCAATTAAACTAGATTCTACCCAAGCCATGGCATACAATAATCGCGGTAATGCTTATTTAGAATTAGGGAAAGTAAAACAAGCAATGGCAGATTATTCCAAAGCCATTGAACTTAATATCCAATACGCTCAAGCTTATTACAATCGGGGTTTACTACGTACAGATATAGGAAGAGTACCAGGTGCAATTGAAGATTTTAAAGCTGCAGCAGATATTTTTCTTAAAAAAGGTGAAGATAATGATTATAAGGATGCGCTGTCAAGAATTAAAGAATTGACTCGGTAAATTAAGTATTGAAAATAGGATATGGGGCATGGGTAGCAAAAAGCCCTCAGACTATAAGTCTGGGGCTAATATTACGAAGCCCACCAACGCGTTGATGGGCTTTGTTTTTGTAGCCACACCCTTCGAGGGTGTCGGGTAAAGTATTTGTTCACAATTGGGATGCTCCCGGTAGAATTGCACAAAGAAAAGCCGAAATACTTGTTTGTGGTTTAAGCTGTTTACAATTTAGTGGATAAAAATGCAATAGTAAATTTCTCATAAAGTTTTAGTGCGAGGCAAACCCCCAATTAACAAAAAAAATAACTAGTTTCTACGAAAATATAATCTAGCCAACAAATTTACCGTACTATACTCTGCTAACATAGGTCGTTGTAACAATAGAGACAAGATATTATATACCGCCAAAGAACTGTAAAATGAACCAATTCAGTTTGTATGTGTCGGTGGTGGTATTCAACGGCAAGAGTTAATTCAGGAGGTAAATCGCTTAGGGGAAAAAATAGTATTTATACTGTATCAAATTAAAAATTTGCTACATTATTCACTAATAGCTTGCTACTTATCTTTAGTAAGCATAAATGCTGGTTTTGAAAACTTAGTAGCCCCAAGTAAATAAACTTTATTCAGCTTTAGTAGCAGGGAGAGCATTTGCAGTAATTTTTCCGGATAATTCATATCTGAAGCTGTTAATTGCAAAGGCGAAGTGCGGTAGTACTTTAAACAATAAAAATAGTGATGGATTTGCGAATTTTATTCGTTAGCTTAATCGCTAACGAGAATTAGGGCTTAGCATCGGAGATCTGCTCGGAAGTATCTACAGTCGAATTTTACACTTGATGCGATCTTAAGGGAATGCTTGGAGGTTCTATATCAAGGAATTTCATAAGAGTAGGAAATAAATTAAGTCGTTAATGGTTGAAAGTTAGCATTTTAAAAAATATAAATGATTTTTCAAATGTTAATGAGTGGCTTCTATATTAACTACTCAAAAATTAAATAAATTTAGCATTAAACAATGACACTATACTTATCAAAAAAGCACCCTTTATTTGCAGATAAAGCTGCATAACTCCAGCAACGGGGTTTAAGTCGTCGTAATGCAATCATATTGATAAAAACAAAAACAGCAGTTTCACTCCAAGGTGAGTGGTTGGAAGCTTTTTGGTGCAAGGAATGCCAGGAAAAGAAATGGTATCACATTCGCAAACATGAGAACTCATATCAATAATACTCCAGATGAACTGGCTGCTCATATTCAGCGTTTGCAATCAGATACTATTTTTGCTCAACAAATTACAGAGAATGTTCGTCGCCGTATTCGGCAATTCCATACTACCGACAAGCGCGTACAGCAAATTTTGCAGTGGATTCAAAATGGAAAAGAGGCAATTTATCAGTAAATAAAATCACTTTGTGCCGCTTTGAACAGATAAGCGTATTCTCATTTTAAATGTCCCATCGTTCACAATAATTCTGGCAATAACTATACACACACTAACAATATATGCTCTTCAATTCACTTGAATTTGCGATATTTTTGCCAATAGTATTTTTAATTTATTGGCTACTTGGCAAGGACTATAAATTACAAAACCTATTAATATTTATATCTAGCTATATATTTTATGGCTGGTGGGATTGGAGGTTTTTGTTGCTGATATTTCTAAGTACCCTTGTGGATTACTATGTCGGTCTTCAGATTGCTAAAACAAACAATCCTAAAAAGAAAAAGTTGCTTTTATGGGTCAGTTTGGCTACTAATCTGGGATTACTTGGATTTTTCAAATATCAGAATTTCTTTATCGAGAATTTTACTTCTGCATTCAGCTTATTTGGTCAAGATATTAAAGCAAGTGGCCTTAATATTGTTCTGCCAGTAGGCATTAGTTTTTACACGCTACAGACTCTCAGTTATACGATTGATATATATAAAGGAAAAATCTCTCCTATCAAAGATTTTATTGCCTTTGCCTCATTTGTTAGCTTTTTCCCTCAATTGGTAGCTGGCCCCATCGAGCGTGGTAAAAATTTAATTCCACAATTTTGTTCGCCACGAAAATTTACCTACGATCGAGCTATTGATGGAATGCGTCAAATTCTCTGGGGTTTATTTTGCAAACTTGTAATTGCAGATAACTGTGCTGTGTATGTGAATGACATTTATACAAACTATCAAGATTATTCGGGAAGCACATTATTATTAGGAGCTGTGCTTTTTTCCTTTCAAATCTATGGCGATTTTTCTGGTTATTCCCATATAGCTATTGGCACAGCCAATCTCTTTGGATTTAAATTAATGAGAAATTTTGCTTACCCATTCTTTTCACAAGACACGGCTGAGCTTTGGAGAAGATGGCACATTTCACTAACAACATGGTTTCGGGACTACATTTATTTCCCATTGGCAATGCGTGGTAGACGCGGATCTAACTTAATCAAAATCCGAAATATTTTCGTAATATTTATGATAACTGGATTTTGGCATGGCGCAAATTGGACATATATTTTTTGGGGTGCTCTTAACGCTATTTATCTATTACCATCAGTGCTATTCAAGAGAAAAGGTAATGTAGACATTGTTGCTCAAGGCAAGCTTTTCCCAAGTTTAAAGGAATTGGCTAATATCATTTTAACCTTTATGTTATTCGCTTTCGCTTCAATTTTATTTAGATCCAGCAGTATTGCTCAAGCATTTGATTACATCCGAGAAATTTTTTCACCTTCATTATTTTACTTGCCTGAAGTACAACCGAAAAAACTTATTCTAATAATCGCATTATTTACTCTATTTGAATGGGTAAATAAAGAGCGCCTGTATGCATTTGCCAATGTTGATAAGATTAAAAATCTTTTCCTCAGATGGTCTATGTATTTAGTCACGATTGGTTTGATTTTTTATTTTATGGCCGAGCAACAAAGATTTATCTACTTTCAATTCTAAGAGCGAGCTATGAGACATTTTT